>JBGVEC010000042.1:0-35176 GCA_045119815.1 Paludibacteraceae bacterium
CTGCCACGAGTTTAGCCATGTGTTAGGTCTGCCAGATTACTACCTGACTACCGACAGTCCTATCAACCAAAAACGCCTTACTCCAGGCGCATGGTCACTCATGGGATATGGTAACTATCTCAACAACGGCAACACCCCACCCAACTACTCCGTATACGACAAATACTACCTCGGATGGCTCAGGCCTACCGTCCTCGCCACATCACAATCGCTTACGATTCCTGCGGACGGAGAGGCAACGTACATGCTCACTCGCAACGAAAAACACCTCCCAGAAGGTCCCTACCGCACAGACACAGTCTATTACATCGAGAATCGCCAACAAGAAGGTTGGGATGCCTACCTCCCAGGACATGGCATGCTAATTTGGCAAGTCATCTTCGATGAAGAAGACTGGTTTAACAACTGCCCTAACGACTCCGTTCCACGTTATCGATTGATTTCTGCCGTCACCGCATCCTCACCATACACGGAAGGCAGCCCCAAACCAGAAGTACCATTCCCAGGTTCTAAGAACATCACAAAATACGCTCCATTTACTCACAATGGATTATCTAACATCCTAGAAACCAACGGAATCATTAACTGCGACTTTACAACAACCACTATTCAATCTGGCGTAGAAGACATCACCATCAACCCAACAGGTGTTTGGTACGACATTCTCGGCAACGTGATTGACCCTACCACCTACAAAGGTATCGTGATTCACAACCAACAGAAGTACATCCTTCGCTGATCATCTCCCTGTCTTTTACGGGTTCATAACGGGTTCATACCGAAGGAAGAGCGAAGCGTTATCGTGCCCTTGTGGCTAAGAAGACCGAAAGACAACCGCATCTATACAAATAGCGCGAGGCATTTGCCCCGCGCTATTCTTATCTCCTCACTAGACTTAAAGCAATTCTACCGAACGATTGACGAATTTAGCCAACGCCTCGCCCTTCAACTGACCTGCTGCCAACATCGCAATATCAATCAATTGCTTAATCTTCTCAGACGAAGCAGCATAACTAGCATATTGCTCCTTGAGTTGCATCTTCAGCGCAGCCAACTCCTTGGTCACATTCGTTACCACATCTTTCTCCTCTTGAGTCAAATCTGCCTCTTTCTTGTCTTTTTGAGCCTCACGAAGCACATCTTCCTCCGCTTTCTTAGCCGCAATCTGCTCCAAAAGTGGACTTACACCCGCCTCGCAAGCACTTGTAATATCCGCCAAGAGGGTCTTCACTTTCTCATTAGCCGTATTGACTACCAAGTTATATTGATCTGGCATATTGCCATAGAACGCCATGCCTTGTTGATGCGCTGACATTTCCTTCATACGGCGCATAAATTCGTTTTGGGTCAAGAATACAGGAAGTGCATCTGCAGAAACGGCTTCCAAACTTACATCATAGCGGGTTTTATCGGTTTTTGGCAACTGAGATTCGAAGGTATAGCGCAACGCATCTTCCTCACTAGCAGTGAGTTCCACCTTGGCTTTATCTTCTTTTTGAATAATATTCTCAATCACATCAGAGTCCACGCGAACAAAGCGAACAGCTAGTTTACCACCATCACCTGCCTCAAAACTCTTTTGCTCATATTGCGACATCGCATGTACATCCAACTCGCCGTCCATCAAAAGCACATCATAGCCCTTCTCCTTAGCACGTTGAATATACGCATAACTTGCATCTGCATCTTGCGCATAAAGTACAATCAAGTCGCCATTCTTATCGGTTTGATTATCTTTGACTTGCTCCTTGTACTCAGCAAAAGTAGCATACTTGCCTTCGATATTCTTCAATAATGCAAAACCTACCGCACGGTCATAGAATTTCTCATCAGAGAGCATGCCATATTGGATAAAGAGCTTAATGTCATCCCATTTTTGCTCAAACTCCTCACGATTGTTCTTGAATATCTCTGCCAATTTGTCAGCAACCTTCTTCGTGATGTGGTTAGAGATCTTCTTCACATTATTATCGCTTTGCAAATACGAACGGCTCACATTCAATGGAATATCTGGTGAGTCAATAACACCATGAAGCAAGGTCAGATATTGTGGCACAATATTCTCCACCTCGTCAGTTACAAACACTTGGTTGCAGTACAATTGAATCTTATTGCGTTGAATATCAATATTATTCTTGATCTTAGGGAAGTACAATACACCCGTGAGATTGAATGGATAATCCACATTCAAATGGATATGAAACAATGGCTCATCCATTTGATGAGGATAGAGCTGATGATAGAACTTCGTATAATCCTCCTCTGTCAAGTCAGCAGGTTTGCGAGTCCACGCTGGATTGGTGTCATTGATTACATTCTCCTCGCCTGTCTCCACTTGTTTGCCGTCCTGCCATTCCTTTTTCATGCCAAAAGCAATCTCTACTGGCAAGAATTTACAATACTTGGTCAGCAAGCCCTCTACCGTTGCATCTTCCAGATACTGAGCATATTCCTCATTGATATGAAGCACGATATCTGTTCCGCGTTCTGCCTTGATAGTCTCCTCCATTGTGTATTCTGGCGAGCCATCGCAAGACCAATGCACAGCCTGTGCATCCTCTTTATAACTCAACGAGAAGATCTCTACCTTGTCTGCCACCATAAAAGCCGAGTAGAAACCCAAACCAAAGTGACCAATGATGGCTTCCGCTTTGTCTTTGTACTTATTGACAAACTCCTCGGCACCAGAGAAAGCAATTTGGTTGATATACTTATCTACTTCCTCTGCGGTCATACCGATACCATGATCTTGTACGGTCAGGGTTTTCTTATCCTTATTTATTATTACGCGTACGCACGTATCACCTAACTCACATTTCGCCTCACCTACACTAGCGAGGGTTTTGAGTTTTTGTGTAGCATCTACGGCGTTACTAATCAACTCGCGTAGAAAAATCTCATGATCTGAATAGAGAAACTTTTTGATTACAGGGAAAATATTATCCGATGTTACCCCGATATTACCTTTTTTACTCATACTATATATATTTGTTTGGTTAATTCAAAATTCTTAATTCATAATTCACAACTCATAATTATCAAAAACCTTGCCACTTGTACTTTTGACTGACAAAATGGCATAAAATTTGCACATACGACATTTTGCTATCAGAAAAGTCAAAAAACGAACAGAAAATGTTAAAAAACATATTTTATCACACTTTTTTGTCAAAATATTTGGTCATATAAAAAAAAAGCAGTACCTTTGTACGGTTATTTGCGCATATCATTTTTACTAACGTAAGAAAAAAGCACTATTTTGTATATAAATTATCAACAAACAATAAGTATGAAAAAGATTTTCACCCTATTAGCTTTATGCTTACTCAGCCTCAGCATGTTGGCTCAGAAACAAGTTAGTGGTCAAGTCTTGGATTCTAAGAACGAGCCAGTGATTGGTGCTAGTGTGCAAGTTAAAGGCACTACAACTGGTACTATTACAGACTACGACGGAGAATTCTTGCTTGATGTGCCTGCTGACGCCACTACTTTAATTGTTAGCTTCATCGGTATGCAGACCCAAGAAGTAACCATTAAAGATCGCGTTATTGTTGTACTTCAAGAGGCAACTGAGGTAATTCAAGAAGTTGTCGTTACAGGATACGGAAACGTTTCCAAGGGTAGTTTCGCAGGTTCTGCACAAGCAGTTAATGCAGAGACAATTGAGAATAAAAGCCCATCAGAAATCTCCAAAGCCCTTGCTGGCGAAGTTGCTGGTGTGCAAGTTGTTACCACTTCTGGTCAACCTGGTACAAACGCTTCAATTCGCGTTCGCGGTATCGGTTCCATCAATGGTTCATCTCCATTATATGTAGTGGATGGTGTAGCCTACGACGGAGACATTTCTGCGATTGATCCAGGAGATATTGCCTCTACCACCATCTTGAAAGATGCTACCGCTACTTCTCTCTATGGTAGCCGCGGTGCTCACGGCGTGGTAGTAATTACTACTAAAAAAGGTAATTCTGGCGAAGAAGGCAAGATTGATGTTGACGTAAAGTATGGTGCAAACATGCACTTGTTGCCAATGTATGATGTAATCACTAGTCCACAAGAATACGTAGAGATGGCTTGGATGGGTCTCTATAACGCTAGTGCTCGTTCTAGCGAGTCTGGTCGTTTGCAAGACGCTAGCAACCTCTTGTTCGGTCCTAAAGGTATTCCTACCATTTATAACCTTTGGGAGCAACCAGGAAACCAATTGATTGGTTCTAATGGTAAATTCCGTGATGATGTAACCATGAAGCCAGGTTATAGCGACATGACTTCTTGGGAGGATGCTATTTTCCGTGTAGGTCAAAAAATGGATGCTACCGTGAGAATTTCCGGAGGTAATGAGAAAGTAACATACTATGCGTCATTAGGTTATCTTAAAGACGAAGGTTATTATATTGGTTCTGACTACGATCGTTTTACAGTTCGTAGCAATGTAGAATTTAGACCTAAGAAATGGTTAAAAGGTAGTTTGAACACCAGTTACGCATATTCTACCATGAATGCTGCTGGTCAAGGCGACAACATGAACAATGGTTTTGCGTATGTGAATGGTATGCCTGCTATCTATCCTGTATATTTGTACAATGAAGACGGAACTATCAAATACGACAGTCGTACTGGTGGTCTTGCATTCGACTATGGTATGCACGAGGGTTCTGGTCGTGGTTTCGGTTCTGGTATTAACCCAGCAGGTTCATTGTTGTATGACCGCGACAATACCGTACAACACCATTTCAACACAGCAGGTATGCTTGAGTTTAAATTCTACAAGGATCTCAAACTTACCGTGAACGCTGGTTTGACATACCTTGGATTGACCAATTCTGAGTTCACCAACGCATTCTATGGTGACGCAGCAGGTATTGGTCGTATCTACAAGACCCAAACTAGTCGATTGGCATTTATGGCAAACCAATTGTTAGAGTATAACAAAATGATTGATGACCACTCTATCCGCGTAATGGCGGGTCACGAGAGCCACTTGACTCGCACTGCAAGCATGACTGGTGGTATGGCACACGTTGCAGCAACAGGTGGCGACAATGTGCTTGAATGGGGTAACGCAGTTCAAATGAGCAGCATGTCATCTGCCACCTCTACCGTGACTTTAGAGTCTTACCTAGCCACTGCTTCATATATCTATAAGGAGCGTTATGGTTTGACTGCCAACTATCGCGCCGATGGTTCTAGTAAGTTTGCTAAGGGTCATCGTTGGGGTCACTTCGGTTCTGTAGGTGCAACATGGATGTTCACTAACGAGCCATTTATGGAGAATATCTCTAAATGGATTAGCAATGGTAAATTGCGTTTGAGTTGGGGTGTATTGGGTAACCAAAACAACATCAACGCCAACCTATACCAAGATCAATACTCTATTCAATATGTAGACGGCAAAGTGGGTCTTGTATGGGAGTACAAAGGTAATCCAGATTTGACTTGGGAGCGCAGTCAGGTAGTTGACCTTGGTTTGGAATTTGACTTCCACAAATACTTAACCGCAGAGATTGACTACTTCTACAAGCTTACTGACAACATGCTCTTCCCACGTTATGTAGCTCCATCATTGGGTTATAGCTATGAATACCTTAACGGTGGTGAACTAGAGAACCAAGGTGTGGAGGTTCAGTTGAACGTACACGCACTTGACACTCGCAATGTTAAATTGGACATTCGTTTGAATGGTGCACACTATACCAATAATGTAAAATCATTGCCTGACTATGTATCCTCTGACACAGAGATGATTATGAATGCAGGTATGGCAGTAGGTCACGGTTTGTACGATTGGAATATGCCTACATACACAGGTGTAGATGCTGAGACCGGTCAAGCTAAGTATCTTGCATACTACGATGCTAACTTAGGTTCATTTGGTACAGGTAATAGCGCTGATGTATTGCAAGCTACTGGCAAGAATGGTAATAACTACATTAGCAATGTGTACGAATACCGTATGAAACACCCAGAGGCTGATATCCAAACTACTGAGGTTACTGGTTATCAATCAGCATATGCAGGTTCAGACTACATTGGTAAGAGTGCGATTGCAGACTTCGCTGGTGGTTTTGGTTTTGACCTTCAAGCTTACGGTGTAACCCTTTCAGTAACATGCTCATATGGTATTGGTGGTTGGGGATATGATAACACTTACGCACAATTGATGAGTTCAGACAAAGCTGGTAGCTACAACTGGCACATTGATATGCGTAATGCTTGGAATCGTATGATGACTGATGCAGAGAAAGAAGCCATTGCAGCACAAGGTGCAGCTGGTATTCCTCGTTTGTCAAATGGTGCTGACCGCTATGCAAATATGGGATCAACTCGTTTCCTCACATCAAGTTCATTCTTGTCTTTGAACAATATCCGTGTAGGATATTCATTCCCAAAGAAATTGATTGAGAAGATTAAATTGAACACATTGAACCTCTATGTTTCAGCGGACAACTTGGCTATATTGAGCGCTCGTAAGGGCTTCAACCCAATGGCAAGTTTCACCTCAACAACAGACTCTTATCAATATACTCCACTCTCAACCATTATGGGAGGTATCAAGTTGCAATTCTAATACATAGCACAGGAGATTCGTTAAACAAATTAAAAAAGAATGATTATGAAAACCAAGAATAATATAGTTGCAAAGGTATTGATGCTAGTTCTAGTATTCACCTCATGTACAGGTAATTTTTTGGAGCAGCCACCATACGGTAGCACCCTCACCCAAGCACAATACGATCAATTGAGCAACACAATGGAGTATTCTGTACGCGGTATCTACTCCATGTTGTACACTTACGGAGGTCACGATGTATTTGGTCAACGCAGTATTGATTTGGCAACCGATATGTTGTGTGGTGATATTGCATTAACAGCTTACACATATGGCTGGTTCTATAGCGATGAGCAAGGTCAAACTGCCACTTCTCGTACAAGTTATGTATGGAGTTACTACTATGGTATGTTGCGCAATATCAACAAGGTAATCAACACTATAAATGCACAAGGTGATATCACTACTCGTATAGCGCAACACGGTTTGCCTAACACATACAACGAGAAGGCAGAAACATACTACACCATCGATGGCACCGATACATTAGCTACATTCACTGCTACTGAAGCAGAGATTGCATGTTTCTACGCACAAGCATTGACCATGCGTGGTTATTGCTATAGCAACCTCACCAAGTTATATGCTCCAACCAATAGCCAACTTCGTGGCGCGTGGGAAGACGAAGTCGTGTGCCCTATCTACAACGAGAACAACCTCGAAGAGGCACAAGCACTTGCTACATTGAAAGTAGCTTATAGTCAAGTAGAAAGCGACCTCACATTGGCAATTAGTTATTTTGATGCGTTTGAGAGCACATACACACGCACCTCTAAATTGAGTGTAGATGGCAGTGTAGCAAGAGGTCTATTAGCATACTCATATCTCAATAAGGCCGTACCAACCCTACCTTCAGGCAGAAGCAATTATGAGAATGCGTTAAGATATGCTAAAGAAGTCATTGAGTCTGGTGACTATGCTCTTATTCCTAACGACAAAGCATTAACCACTGGTTTCAACAGCGTAAACGACAACTCATGGATGTGGGGACAAGATGTAACTACTGAGACTGCAACCGGTTTGGGTTCTTTCTTCGGTCAAGTAGATATTCACTCATATAGCTATGCATGGGCTGGTGACACCAAGGTTATTGATGAGAACCTATACAAAGAAATCCCAGAATACGATATCCGCAAGAAGTGGTTCAACGATGGAAGTAAGAATGCAACCTTTAAATATTGTCCAGACGGCAAGTTCTTCTCTGCTAAGAACCCAACATCAACTCTTGATGCAGATATTGACCGCGAATGGTTGAGCGACAATGTGTTCATGCGTATTGAAAGTATGTATCTGATTGCAGCAGAGGCGTCATATCGTTTGCAAAACTATGACAGTGCAATTGTATATCTCTGTTCTATCACAGACCAACGCGTGGACACAACAGCCACTGCAGCGGCAGAATATGCAACTTACGTAGCAGGTTTGAATGCAACTAACTTGCTCGCTCAAATTGAGTACAACTGGCGTGTTGAGATGTGGGGCGAAGGCTATGCATTGCAAACATTCCGTCGTTTGTCACCAGAGACCGTTCAAGATGTGAATGGTCGTAAACGTGGTGGTAACCACGCGGCTGATGCAGGTGCAGCTATGGATGCTACTGCTAGCAAATTTACCTTCCAAATTCCAAGTAGCGAGACTAGTTACAACCCTCACTACGGTAAGGAGTTGCCATAATAATTAAGAAACACCAACTAAAACAATAATACTTAGTTTAACTTTTAAATTTTTTAAGTTATGAAAAAGAGTTTATTTACAGCGTTAATCGCTATCGTAGCTCTCGTATTCGTAGGCTGCGAAACTAATGATCCTAACAAATTGACCGGTATTGCATTGGCACCAACTGAGTTGAATATGGTTCCAGGCGATGAGTTCCGTCTTTCTGTTAACCCAACTCCTTCAACTGCAACTTTGGATGCAACTGTTGCTGTTGTATGGGAAAGTTCAGACACCACAGTAGCTGTTGTTAACAACAAGGGTGTTGTAACCGCAGTAGGTTATGGTAAAGCTAACATTACCGCAACATACGGTGAGTTCAAGGGTGTTTGCGCTGTATGGGTACAAACATACTATGAGAATCTCAGTTTCACTAACGCAATTGTATGGGATATGGATACAACCGCTTTTGGTGGCGAAGTTCACGAGATCACTACTTCAGATGGTTCTGAGACATTCAACTGCTACCTCGCTATGGCTGAGTTGTGGTTGTGCGCTGATGGTTTCTACATCAACGAGTCTGGTTACCTTGATGGTGGTCAATATGCATCATACATTACTGTTTATGCGCCAATGTGGTATGGTACTAAATACTTGAACCCAGAGAAGGGTGGCGTACAATTCTCTTTGGGTACTTGGAAACTTGAGAACCTTCCAGCAGATAGCGTTAACGCTCACATCGGTACTCCAGGTACTTTGAACGAAGAGGCTTATATGGCATATATGGATGGTGCATTGCAAGCTTATAACGCAGGTCAAGGTCAATTGTTCTCAACATATTTGATGTTGGCAGGTGGATATAAATATCCTGGTTATCCAGTAGCTATCGATGGTGCTACTATGACTACTATGACATATAAGACCAATGAAGATGGTACTGGCGGTTATAGCTATTCTTACATTCCTGACGGTATCGTAACTGAGGGTCAATGGAGTTTGAATGGTGACGGTGTTTCTGTTTACATGATGGGTATGGACTACAACTACCTCAAATTCCGTGAGATTGCATATAACGAGACTTACACTTGGGGTTGCAACTGGCTCTTTAATGAGGATGGTTCGCAAATCGCATGGGGTGATGAGAAAGTTATGCACTGGGGCGAAGAAGTTGTTTACCAACTTGGTGAGCTTCCTACAGCTGAGTCTCCAAAGATGGAGCCACTCCACGCACCTGTACTCAAGATTGATTATCCAGAGGTTGCTAAGCGCATTGAGAACCAACTCAAAGAGTACAACACTTTGGTTAAAAAATAATATTCCAATTTAGTTGGTATAATAAACGGTTTGAACAAACCGCTTGTGAAACGAGAGAATCATCGTATGATGGTTCTCTCTTTTTATGCAGAGTCAAAAACAACTTCTAAAGTTTATTTTTTGTTAAATTACAGAAATAGAAGAGCTTTAATTTGTGTATTTTATATTTTTTTTGTACCTTTGCAGGCTGAAATATATGAAAAGATTAATTTACATATTTATAGCTTGCTGTCTGACTAATGCTCTATATGCAGTAATGGCAACCCCCGAACCTATATGGCGTCAATTACCAGATGGAAGTTGGGCAGAGGTATATATCCGTGGTGATGAACACTACCACTACTTAACAACGCTCGAAGGTGATATTATCTTAGGTACAGAAGTTAATAGTTATACCCAAGACGATGCGTTCCATCCTATGCAACGCGCAGAACAAGCGATGCTATTAACATCCTATATGCCTAGTCAAGGGGATATTAAAGTGCCTGTAATATTAGTCAATTTTACAGATTTGGCATTTACAATGGAAGATCCCGTTGGTAAATTTACAGACTTTTATAATGGTTTAGGCGGAACAAATCCCAATGCTACAGGATCTGTACATGACTATTTCATAGCATCCTCCAATAGCGCATTAAACTTGCAGTTTGATGTGTATGGTCCATACAATTTGGCTAAAGATATGGCATACTATGGTGCCAACTCTGGCAGTAATCATGGCAAAAACACCCGAGAGTTAGTACTAGAAGCGGCAAGACTAGCCGTAAATGCTGGTGTAGATTTGTCTCAATATGATAACAACAACGATGGTTTGATCGATAACTTATCCATTGTCGTAGCAGGATACAATGAAGCTGAAGGTGGACACGAGAACACTATTTGGCCGCACTATAGCACCATATATAGTTCGGACACTTACTCTGGCAAGAAACTATCTGGTTACCTAATGATTTCCGAATATCGAGGTGCTGGAGGCAAGCAACAAGCAGGCATAGGAACCTACTGCCATGAGTTTGGTCATGTATTAGGTTTACCTGATTTATATGACACTCACAATTCGTCACATTACACAGTAGGTGAATGGGATATTATGTGCTCCGGTAGTTACAACAACTCGGGTTGTACCCCACCCTCCTATAGCGCATTTGAACGTTTTGCAATGGGGTGGTTAACTCCTATCCAATTAAAAGAAGAAGGAGATTATCGTATAGAACCACTATTGGAGAGTAATACAGCCTATTTGATAGCAGATACCCTGCACAACCTTTCGCCACTACACCCTGATCCCAACGAGTATTTTCTATTAGAGAATCGCCAAGCGATAGGTTGGGATGCTAATCCTGGCGCTTTGATAGGCACAGGTATGCTGGTATCGCATATCAGTTTTAACACGACCAAATGGAACAATAATACATTTAACAATGGTAATATACTAGGCTATGCTATCGTAGGAGCATATGACAGCGACCCTGTTAAAAGTACAGCCTTAGACCTCTTCCCTGGCACTGGCAAAGTAACTTCGTGGCTTCCTTTGCTGAACAATGGTATAGAACTACAAGATCAACGAATACAGAATATAAAAGAATTGAATGATCTCTCCATTCGTTTCTCATATGGCCCATTGTCCGATGATGGAATATCATTTTCTGAAGATCACATACCTACACTAGAGACCACATACGACAAAAAACCAATTAATTATGACGAGAAAGAAGTAGAAATTGTTGTTAGAAATTTACCTAATGACAGTTTACTTATTTATTCTACGAATATTTCTTTTGAGTTTTCTTTCGACAACGGAAGCAATTGGAACAATTCGGCATACAGATTAACCCCTAGTGATAGTTTGTTTACTTTTAAGTTACTCATACGCCATAGACCATACCGTCAATCGTGTACAACGATAAGTGGATTTATAACGATTGAAAGTACACAAGCTCACAAAATGCAACAGTTAGAGGTAAGTGGCTACTCTCCACGACCTATATATATCACTCAACCTGAACTATTAGAACCAACAAATATCACAACCAATACATTCACAACAAACTGGGTCGCACAAAAAGATGCTGAATATTATTATGCTACCCTATATAGTTTGATAGACAAAACAAATACAATATCTCAGTCATTTGACGAATTTGATTCTATAAAAAATATCACTCGTGCAGGATGGTCTGCTAATTTCATCCGTACAAGCACCATTGTTTCAGAGTCAAATAAAGGTGTATTATTTTTAAACAGCGGCGAACAATTGACATCTAACGAACTGATCACTCCAATCAGCAAATGTCGATTCTGGGTTTCTAACAACTACATTTCAAATAATGAGGTTAGTGCTAGTGGAGGTCTATTGATTGAAGGCAAGAATAGAGAAGGACAATGGCAAAGAATCGATAGTCTGCGTATCATCAATACCACTAAGAACCTAATAAAGACATATACTATCCCTACAATTGATGAGATAATACAAGTAAGATTCACCTATACACACCGTCAGGGAGAAGGTGGTTGCGCTATTGACGGTTTCGAAATGTACACAGATAAAACGGTTCAGTATATATACAATGCTGACACCAAGGTTTTCGGTACAGATACAAGCACAACCTTCTATAATCTCAATCCTAATACAACCTATTATTTTGCGCTCCAAGCGTATGAGAAGAAGGGGTGTCAAGAAAATTTTTCACCACTTTCTAAACACCAAGCCGTTCACACATTAGCAGAAACAAAACTAGAACGAGATTTAAAAATCATATATCAGGAAAGTGGCGAATACATTGTTCGATTACCAGAACCAGCTAGCGGAGGAAGCGAACTATACATCTATTCTGCACAAGGAATGCTTGTAAACAAGATAGCCATTCCTATACAAACCACTCAATTGCAACTACCTACTTTACCAGTAAAAGGATTCTATCTTCTAAAACTAGTAGAGAATGGACAATTAAAAAGATCCAACGCATCGGAAAAACTACTAAACTAATAATAACCATTCAAAATTTATCAATATGAAAAAGATTTTACTATTCTGTGCCGTTATTGCCATGTCATCGTTTGTATATGGTAAAACCCCTCTTCAGTTCGTATACTTTGACCAAGTAGATGCAAACATAGAACGCATGGTTGCTATGTCCGAAGAACAAGCTTCATTTTTTGCTCAATACGAACAAGCCATCCAACAAGTCAGCAATGGCGCTGATTTGAGCGACTATTTTATAGTAGAAACAGCTAGCGATGCATCTGACGCAGTAAGTCCACTGCTAGGTAATATCATATATGACCAAGGTGTACCATTTAATAATTTGTGCCCAATGATTAATGGTCGCAGAGCAGTGACAGGTTGTGTAGCCACAGCTATGGCCCAAATCATGCGATACTACTCTTATCCTAATGCTGGTCAAGGTACCGTCACCTACACTGGCAGCAATGGTGCAGCGCAACTGAATTTAGCGGACTATCAATTTGATTGGTCACTAATCTTGAATGATTATACCAAGTCTTATACCGCCGCACAAGGAGAAGCTGTTGCGAAACTGATGCTAGCTTGCGGCGCATCTATCAATATGAATTATAGCGCTGATGGTAGTGGTTCGCATCTAAACAAAGCTATGGCAGCTTTAAAAAACTACTTTGGATACAGCAAAAAAATTGAGTACTATGACTCAACTGGCAATTACGATCCAGAGGGACTAATCGAATACGATTGGTCAGAAACTATTCGTGAGCAACACAACAAGCGTCACCCTGTTATGTATGCAGGTAGTCCCGCTTCTGGCAAATCTGGTCACGCATTTGTGATAGATGGATACAAAGTAATAGACGGAGTTTATTACTACCACGTCAACTGGGGTTGGTCTGGGGCTTTCAACGGATACTATCTATTGCTTAACCTTAATCCTGATGGAGAGAACTATGCCGGATATGGCTGCGATATGGTTATCAATATCATCCCAGATGGTTGGACTAGTGTAGAAGATGTAGTTGTTCCACAATTTAACAACAAAACCTACAATCTCCTTGGTGTTGAGGTAGATGAGAACTACAAGGGTATCGTTATCAAGAACGGTCAAAAGTACATTCAATAATCTCTTACTGAGATAAAACTAAGAGGCTTCCAATTTGGGAGCCTCTTTTTTATGGTTTTCCTTCGGTTGTGATTCGGTATTCCTTCGAAGTGGTAACGGGGTGGTAACGGGGTGGTAACGGTAAAGTCCACTAGTCGTACAACAATGTGTAGATTTTATCTGGAGCAAAAACTTCGTTAGCAACCTCTTGCAGCTGCTCTGGCGTAATCTTCTGCACCTTGGCAAAAGTCTCTTGCCATTGAGGGGCACGATGATGATATAACATCTGCTTAGCCATCGCCAAAGCGTTATTCTCCTGATTCTCAGCCGAGATCGCCAACTGTCCCTCCAATTGGCGTAACGCACGTTGCAATTGTGTTGCCGTCAGTCTTGTGTCACACAATTGCTTCAGCTCTTTATGGCAAAGTTCGATACACTGGTCTTTGTGTTGAGGTTCGCAAGCGAGGTAGATATTCCAATAACCCGTATCGCTCAAAGGTACCGCCTGAGAATCAATATTATACACCAAACCGTACTTCTCTCGCAGACTGAGGTATAAGCGACTAGACATACTGCCTCCACCTAGAATATTATTGAGCAAGAACATGGTCAATTGCTTAGGATGACCAATCGGATAGGTATGCGAACCTAGCATGACGTGGGTTTGGTGGGTATGACGTTTGTATGTGCGGCTATAGGCGATAGGCGATGGGCTATAGGCTATAGGGCGATAAGGCGAAGAGAAGAGGAGTTCTTTTTCTGCCGCAGCGATAACTTGCTTAGTAGAGACATTACCCTGAACGAAAAGCACCATGCGTTCAGGGCGATAGTGCTGCGCCATCCAATTGAGTGGATATTGAGGGGATTTAGAAATGCGCTTGAGTGTTTTCTTTGTGCCAAGGATAGGCATCGCTAGCGAACTACCTTCAAAGAGCAAGTTCTCAAAATCATCATAGATAAGTTCGCTAGGCGAATCGTTATAACTCTCTATCTCATCAAGGATAACCGTTACCTCTTTGTCGGTCTCCTTCTTATTGAAAGTAGGACGGAGCACCATGTCCGCCAACAAATGCAAGGTTGTGCGGAAATGGTTGCTTAGGGTAGCCGCATAAAAAGTAGTCTCTTCCTTAGTGGTATAGGCATTGATCTCGCCACCTATTCCCTCTATATGGTTAATGATCTGACGCGCAGTATAGTGCTCTGTCCCTTTGAACAAGCAATGCTCTATGTAGTGCGCCATACCATTCTCTTCGGGTTGCTCGTGGCGAGTACCAGCACCAATCATGATACCAACATAAACAACAGGAGAAGATGTCAAACGGTGCACAATTTGCACTCCATTGGGTAAATTATGATAAAAAGTTTCGTACATTTTGCTTTTTTTGTTCACTTTTCTTGCGTATATGCAATATTTTTAGTACTTTTGCACTCGATTTCTGCGGCATTGGCGGAATTGGTAGACGCGCTAGACTTAGGATCTAGTTTCGAGAGGAGTGAAGGTTCGAGTCCTTTATGCCGCACATCGGGTCAAAGCGACCCGATTTTTTGTATCATCTAATTTTTAAATCTATGAAAAAATCATTTCTTTTATTATTCGTAGTTGTTGCAACTATCATGACCAGTTGCGAGGGTTGGTTAACTGGTACATCTGACCATAGTCCAGAAATATATGCTTCGTTTTTCTATGTCAACCCAGTTTTTGAGGGTGACAGTATTGTGAGCGCCAAGGATACGCTTCATTGGGTAACAGACTCTTCAGATGGTTCGATAGAACTAGATACTGTATATCTTGGCGACACCGTACATTTCGTGAATACTTATTACGCATACGAAAACAGTTTGGTAGCTGTTCAAATGACTTGGAATAATCAGCTTATGGATCTTTGGTACCATTTGACCGAAGATATCCAAAAAGTATTAACCAACAAATCTAATGTGGAGAAAGGTCTTCTCTATTTTGAACCAGGTTGTGGTGGTGTTACCTTCCCTGTTTACTTTACTCCACGCCACAAAGGCGGTATGACTCTCAAACTAGCAGTAGAAAGCACTTCTGAAAACTTCCCCACCTCATCTGTACTCATCTATATCCCTGCGACAGAGCAAGTGGTGGACAGTACAGTTACCAACTAAGTTTGAGTTTTTAGGCAACTACGCTTGAGTTTTGGCTTCTTGCCAAAGGGCTTCCATCTCATCTAGGGTCATGTCTTTGAGAGACAGACCCTTTTCTTTTGCCTTTTGCTCAATATAATTGAAGCGCTTGATGAACTTGGCATTGGTTTTCTCTAGCGCATTGTCAGGGCGAATCTTGTACAAACGTGCCGCATTGACCAACGCAAAGAACAAGTCTCCCATCTCATCCGTAGCTTTCTCCTCGTCCATATTCTCCACCTCCACCTCAAACTCGGCAATCTCCTCCTTTACTTTTGCCCACACATCTTGTGGTTTCTCCCAATCAAAGCCCACATTGGCTGCTTTATCTTGGATACGATATGCCTTCACTAAGGCAGGAAGTGCTTGGGGAATGCCCGCAAGGACAGTTTTATTGCCATCTTTCTCTTTCAACTTGACTTGCTCCCAAAGTTTAGAAACATCCTCTGCATTCTCCACAGCTTGCTCGCCATAGACATGAGGATGGCGGAAAATGAGCTTATCCGCAATCTTGTTGCAGACATCCGCTATATCAAACGCCCCCTTCTCACTACCAATCTTAGCATAAAACACGACATGAAGGAGTACGTCTCCCAACTCTTTGGCAATCTCATTCATATCATTTTGGATGAGCGCGGATGCCAATTCGTAGGTCTCCTCTATGGTGTTTTGGCGGAGGGATTCGAAAGTTTGTTTTCTATCCCAAGGACATTTCTCACGCAGTTCGTCCATGACCGTCAACAGGCGGTCAAAAGCGGCAAGTTGTTGTTGTCTATTGTTCATAATAGTTCAAAGTGGTTCAGTATTGTTCAAAATTGTTCATTATAACTATGCCTTGTTCGTCCAACTGAGCATATGCAAACATACGCCAACAGTCACCTAGTATCATGATTCGGCTATCACGGCTGAGCATTAGGTCCAGTTCAATATGGCGATGACCGAAAATATAGAAATCGTGGTGATTACCTAATTGCTCTTGCTCTTTGGCGTAGAGGACTAGTTCTTCCTTGTCTTCTCCTTTGTATGGATAGGTACCATCTTTCTCTTTGAGGCGACTCTTTTTCGCCCACTCATAGCCTAGTTCGTTACCCCAAGAGGCAGGAAGAAGACGCAAGAAGAATTGCAAAATAGGACTATGAAAAAGCTTGCGAAGGAGAATAAAGTGCTTGATTTTCTTTTGGATATTAGAAGGGAGTTGCTGTACGTAGTTGCTAGGCACTAAGCCATCGCCATGAGCTAGGAAGATTCTTTTTCCGTTGATAGTAATGGTTTCAGGCTTTCTATGGATAGTCATTCCTGTTTGTTCTGCTAGCCATCCGAACGTCCAAATATCGTGATTGCCAATAAAAAAATGCACATCTATACCCTTATCCGTTATCTGCTTGATTGTCTGCAAGAAAGGACGGTATTGCTCTTTGCTCCTATCTTGCCAAAAGAACTCGCACCAGAAATCAAAGATATCTCCGAGCAGGTAAATAGCAGTGGCATCCTTCGCCATGGTGCGGAGCATGGAGATAAGGGTCTGCTGATGGGCATCAAAATCTGATATTGCCCTCGAGCCTAAATGTGCATCGGAGAGAAAGTAGATCATTCGTTTAGTGTTTAGTGGACGCGGCAGAGCCGCTACTGTTTAGTGGTTAGAGGAATCCTAGTTCCAGTTTGGCTTCTTCGGACATCATGTCTTTGTTCCACTCTGGTTCAAAGACTATATTGACATTAACCGTTTCAATCTCCTCTACAGACCCCACCTTTTGCTTCACATCTTCCACAAGGAAATCCGCAGCAGGGCAGTTAGGAGCCGTAAGAGTCATATCTATATTGCAAGTTCCATCGCCCGGAAAGTCTATACGATAAATAAGACCCAGTTCGTAAATATTAACTGGAATCTCAGGGTCATAAACCGTTTTTATCATTCGCAGAACTTGCTCCTCTAGTTGCAAAAATTCATTCATATCGTATCACTTCACAAATTGGAGTGCAAAGATACTGCTTTTTTGGCAAATACACAAACGTTTTGGCAAATAAATACATAATCTTGTAAAGATAATGTATCGGCAGAATCACGAAGGGATAACGGAGGGATAACGGAGAAATAACGGAGTTCCTTCGGTTGTCCTTCGGTCAGGTTCCGATGAAGTCCCTATGAAGACAGAGGGCGAGGTGAGGGGTTATAGGTTATAGGTTTTAGGCGAAAGGCGAGAGGTTATAGGTTAGAGGCGAGAATTTTACACCACTTTTCCCCACTAAAGTTAATAAGTAACATACAGCACTGTAAATCAAATTGTTAAGTAGTTGATAACTTTTTTAATAACATACTGAAAAATGTACTGAAAAATTTTTTGTGGGGAAATGTGGGGAAATATCAAATATTTTTTGTAACTTTGCAGCCGAATTCAAGAAAATCAGGAATTATGAACACATTTATTGGAAATATTGAGGCACGCTTGGACGGCAAAGGTCGCGTGTTTATCCCAGCGAATTACCGCAAGATACTCGCTGAGATGGGTTCAACGCATATCGTAATGCGCAGAGATACCGATAATGAGTGTGTCATCTTCTACCCAGAACATGTATGGCATAAGAAAGTGAGCGAACTACGCAATGCCCTAGATGAATGGGATCCAGAAGATCAAATGATATTGATGCAATTCATGTCAGAGGCTGAAATATTGGATATGGATAGCCAAGGACGTGTGTTATTGCAAAAGAAAAACTTGGAAATGATTGGTGCTGAGCAAGATATATTGTTTGTCGGCATGTTGGACCGCTTTGCTGTATGGAACCCAACTGCGTTCGCAGAGAAACAAATGCCACAAAAAGACTTGGCAGAACGCATCAGAATACGAATGAAATCCCAGCCTAAACTATAATTAAACCTAACCTACTATGAATGAGATTTATCACATTCCCGCAATGCTGAGAGAGACAATCCAAGGGTTGAATATTCAACCCGATGGATTGTATGTGGACGTTACCTGCGGTGGCTGCGGACACTCAAGAGCCATCTTGGAGGCCCTTCAGGGAGGCTCAGGAGTTCAGCAGTTCGGAAGCGGCAAATTGTATTCCTTTGATCAGGACCTAGACGCACTTGAGAATGCTCGCCAATTAGGCATGGATAAGCACGAGAATTGGCAGTTTGTACATAGCAATTTCCGCTACTTGCGTAATTTCATGGATTACTACGGTGTGGAGCAGATAGATGGATTATTGGCAGACTTGGGCGTTTCGTTCCACCATTTCGACTGCCCAGAGAGAGGATTCAGTTTTCGTTACTCTGCGCCACTAGACATGCGCATGAACCAAACAGGTGGTAAGACCGCTGCCGATATTCTCAACACCTATACAGAAGAGGAGCTCGCGCGCGTACTATATATTTATGGTGAGTTAAAAAATGCGAAACCACTTGCCAAACGCATTGTCAAAACGCGAGAGACCAGCCCTATCGCACGTACAGAGGATTTAGTAAGTATAGTTTTAGGGAAGAAGGTTCAGGAGTTTAGAAGTTTAGAAGTTCAAGAGTTGGATGTACCAGCAGCCGCCAAAAAAGACATGGCAAAGGTTTTTCAGGCACTGCGTATCGAAGTGAACGACGAGATGGGAGCCCTGAGAGAAATGCTACTAGCCGCCAAAGATCTACTAAAACCAGGAGGACGAATCGCCATACTCACCTACCATTCGCTGGAAGATAGAATCGTGAAGAACTTCCTTCGTTCAGGTAACTTAGAAGGCACAATAGAAAAAGATTTCTACGGCAATATCCTCACCCCTTTCAAAGTCCTAGAAAAAGGACTGACCGCTAGCGCAGAAGAAGTGGAACAAAACCCAAGAGCACGAAGTGCCAAACTGCGAGTAGCGGAGAAAATAGAGAGCAACAAGTAACCATTAAACAAAATAACTATGTGTAAGTTTTCATTAAAAGACATCTTGAGCGGAAACATCCTGACCAAAGCTTGGTTTAGACGCCAATATAAGGTCATTGGATTGATTAGTGCGCTCATTTTTGTATATATCCATTGCGGATATTTAGCCCAACGACAACAACGCAACCTAAGCGAACTGCAAAAAGAGTTGCAAGATGCTCAATTTGTACAATTGAGTTTGAGTGCCGAACTCATGGAGAAAACACGCCAGTCCTCCATCAGCAACCTACTCGTAGAGAAAGAAAGCAAAATCAAACCTAGTAACACCCCAGCCATACGTATACAATGAGTGAAAATGTCAAACATACCGTTTTGCGCTTTGCCATTGTTTTTGGCGTCATATTGCTATTCTTTATCGTTGTGTTTGTACGCATCATTAGTTTGCAAACCGTGCATCGTAGCGAGTTGGAGGCCATGGTGGCAGACCGAGACTCCGTGTATAAGCCTATCAAGGCGGTGCGCGGAAATATCTTTGATTGTGATGGACGATTATTGGCCAGTAGCGTACCTCAATATAGCATTTGGATGGACACACGCGTGGAAGCGCTCCACCTAAACAAAGGCAAACTATTCTACGAATATGTGGATAGTATCGCCTATGGTCTGAGCCATATTGTAGGCGATCAAACCCCTTCTGAGTATCGCGATAAAATCGTAAAAGCATACCGTGGCAAAACTCGCCGCGAACGCAATATACGACTGACGAACAAACGTATTTCTTATACCCAACTCAAGGAGATCAAACAACTACCATTAATTCGCCGAGGCGTGTATAAGAGCGGTTTCTACGCGGTAGATCTCAACCTACGTGTCAAGCCTTTTAACAGTCTAGGCAGTCGCACCATAGGGGGTATCTATGCCGAAAGTGGCAAAGGCAATGCGGGACTAGAGAAGCGTTTTGATGACTACCTGCAAGGCGAAGACGGATTAGCTATTCGCGAGCGCATGGCTAATCAATGGCAATACATTCCTATCCGCGAGGAGAAACATGGATGCGACGTCTATACCACGCTAGACGCCAATCTAATGGACATCTGCGAGAGCAACCTGCGTGCGCGACTCGAACACACACAAGCCGATTGGGGATGCGTCATCCTTATGGAAGTGGCTACTGGCGAGATCAAAGCCATGTGTAACCTGGACCGTGGTAGCGATCTTCAATATTATGAGATAGCTAACCATGCGGTAGTGCGTATGGAGCCAGGATCTACCTTCAAGACCATAGCCATGATGGCTGCATTGGACGATGGAAAAGTCAATATTGACGACACCTTGCGCGTATGGAAAGACGGATGGTATTACCACGGCGCTACCCACCGAGACGCCCACCCTGCCGATACCGTATATACCATGCGACAAGCATTAGCCGTGAGTAGTAATATCGCTTTAGCGCGTATGATTACAGACGGTTACAACGGTAGTGCAAAGAAATTTGTCAACAAACTCAAACGCATGGGACTGTGCGACAGCATAGACTATATTATTCCTGGAGCACATCAACCACGCATCAACATCCCCAAAGATACGGTTACCATCTCTCGTATGGCATACGGCTATTCCGTAGAACTCAGTCCACTACAGATTTTGACATTCTACAACGGTATCGCCAATGATGGACGAATGATTTCACCCGTGCTTGTAACAGAAGTCAAGGATGGTAAAACGACTGTAGAATCGTTTGAAACCCAAACCATCCGAAGCAGTCTGTGCAGCAAAAAGACCTTAGAAGACATCCAAGCTAGCCTGCTAGATGTGGTGTGGGACAATGATTTGGGTACCGCGGCTATGAACAAATGGAGACAGCGTAAAGCACAGAGTGATTTGGTCAAGATTGCGGGCAAGACAGGTACAGCGCAGGTTATGGAAAATGGCAAATATTTCAATAACAAGCACCGTATGTCTTTTGTAGGATATTTCCCTGCCGATGCTCCTCGTTACAGTTGTATCTGTGTCATCCATGCACCACGCAACAGAGGTGCGTATGATTCGGGACTAGATTGCGGTACTGTGGTGCGCAAGATCGCAGAAAAGACCATGGTGTACACTAGCGAATACCGAATTGAGGACAAGCAACTGGTAATGAAGGCAAAAGAAGACTAAACACAAAGAACTAGCATATATGATACTCAAAGAATTGCTCACAGGATTAGAGGTGTTACAAATAATTGGCGACACCAATATAGAAGTGACTGGCATACAGTCCGATTCCCGTCGTGTGACCTCGGGTAATATGTTTGTTGCCCAAGTTGGTACGACCGTAGATGGGCATGTATTTATCCCACAATGCATAGAGAATGGGGCAACTACCATCGTCATGGACAAGGCAGAACACATGCCCACCCAAAGCAACGGTGTAACATATATTCTAGTCAAGAATAGCGATGAAGCGCTCGGCAAGATGGCGCACCTTTGGTATGGCGAGCCATCTAAACATCTTCAACTAGTAGGCGTGACTGGAACCAACGGCAAAACCACTACCGCCACCCTACTATACCGCCTATTCAAGAGCTTAGGTGAGAAAGTAGGACTTCTCTCTACGGTCATCAATTATGTTGACGACGAGGCAATTGCTTCGACCCACACCACCCCAGACGCGTTATCGCTCAATGCATTGCTAGCACAAATGGTGGCGGCAGGTTGTACCTACGCTTTTATGGAGGTCAGCAGTCACGCCATCGCTCAACAACGCATCGCAGGATTGGAATTTGCGGGAGCATTATTCACCAATCTCACACGCGATCATATGGACTATCACAAGACCTTTGACCACTATCGCGACACCAAGAAATGCCTCTTTGATCATCTCAACAAGAACGCGTTTGCCATCACCAACATCGATGACAAAAACGGATTGGTCATGACGCAAAACTGCCGTGCCAAAGTATATACCTACTCAACCCGCAGCATGGCTGATTTTCGCGGAAAAATCCTAGAAGAGGGCTTTGATGGTATGCTTTTGCGCATGCAAAGCACACTTGAGGCTGTAAACACAGAGGTGTTTGTGCCTTTGGTTGGTCGTTTCAACGTGAGCAACCTATTGTTGATCTATGGTTGCGGAGTGGCATTAGGGGTAGATGCGATGGAGGTGTTGCGTATATTGAGCGGATTGCAACCCGTGAATGGACGTTTTGAGACCATCCACTCTAGCAAGGGTTGGACAGGTATCATCGACTATGCACATACCCCAGATGCGGTAGAGAATGTACTCAAGACCATCAACGAGATTGTTTCTGCTAATGCAAGCAAACAAGCCCAAGCCGCACAAGTAATAACCGTAGTGGGTTGCGGAGGCAATCGTGATAAAGGTAAACGACCTATCATGGCACGCATAGCATTTGAGAATAGCACACAATTGATATTAACTTCGGATAATCCACGCGATGAGGAGCCTCATGCTATCCTCCAAGATATGGCAGCGGGACTGACCGCAGAGGAGTTACAGCGAGTACTTATCATAGAAGATCGTGCGTCTGCTATCAAAACTGCATGTACATTGGCTCGTCAAGGAGATGTAGTACTTGTCGCAGGCAAAGGACACGAGGATTATCAAATCATCAAAGGCGTTAAGCACCATTTTGACGACCACGAAGTGGTTCGTGCATGTGCTGGTTTAGTTTAAAGTTTAGTGTTTAGAGTTTAGAGATTATGTTATACCAATTATTTAGTTTGTTCAACGATTTTCCAGGCGCTCGCCTGATGAGTTATATTTCGTTCCGTGCCGTAGTGGCAGGCGTATTGGCTATGTGCATCAGCATTTGGGTGGGACGATGGTTTATTCAACTGCTCCAACGAAAAAACATCTCAGAAACACAACGCGATGCCAGCATTGACCCATTCAATGTTGCAAAAAAAGGCGTACCTACCATGGGTGGTGTGGTGATTATAGCCGCCATATTACTCCCATGTCTTTTGCTCGGACGATTGAGTAACATCTACATGATTCTCATGCTGATAACCACCATCATCTTGGGTTGTATCGGTTTTGCAGACGACTATATCAAGACCTTCCGCAAGAATAAAGATGGACTCAATGGTTGGATCAAGATAGCTGGACAAATCACCCTCGGATTGATCGTGGGTTTGACCCTCCGCTACAGCCCAGAAGCCGTCATGAATGAGCGTGTGACTAGCCACATAGAAAACAATATTACCGTCTTTGAGAAATCCCCTGAGGTCAAATCAACTCGCACTACCATTCCGTTCTTCAAAGCGCATGACTTCAATTATGCGGACATGTTCTCATTCCTGGGAGAAACCAACAAATACAAGGCAGGCTGGATCTTCTTTGTTCTTCTCACGGTCTTGGTGGTAGCTGCCGTTAGCAATGGTGCGAACCTCAACGATGGTATGGACGGCATGTGTGCAGGCAACTCCGCCATCATAGGAGTCGCCTTGCTGGTACTAGCTTACATTAGCGGCAACGTGGTCTTCTCTGACTATTTTGACGTGATGTACATCCCAGGTAGTGAGGAGTTGACTATCTTCTTAGCCTCGTTTATCGGCGCATTGGTTGGATTCTTGTGGTGGAATGGTTTCCCTGCCCAAGTCTTTATGGGCGACACAGGCAGTTTGACAATTGGTGGTATCATCGGTGTAAGTGCCGTGATTATTCACAAGGAGCTATTGTTGCCTATCCTCTGCGGCATCTTCCTCATGGAGAGCGTGAGTGTGATTATACAAACCCAAGTATATAAGTTTGCCAAGAAAAAAGGCATCCATCTACGCGTTTGGAAACGCACACCATTGCATGACCACTACCGCACTTCTATGGATCAGGTGCTTAAGAACGACCCTACCTGCAAAGTGCTATTCAAGGGCAAAGGGCCACTCCAACACGAGACGAAGATTGTTCTTCGATTCTGCATCGTGACCCTCATCCTAGCCGCATTGACTATCCTAACACTCAAAATACGATAAACGACTATGAAAAAAATTGTTATTCTTGGTGCAGGCGAATCGGGAACAGGCGCTGCTATCCTTGCTCAAAGCAAAGGGATGGACGTGTTTGTCAGCGATAGAGGCACCATCGCGCCAATGTATCAGGCATTACTCAACCAACACCAAATCAGTTGGGAAGAAGGTCAACACACCACAGACAAGATTCTCGCCGCAGACGAAGTCATCAAGTCGCCTGGTATTCCGTTCTCTGCACCTATTGTTCAGCAGCTCATCGCCCAAGGGACACCTATCATCTCTGAGATTGAGTTTGCTGCGCGTTACACCCAAGCCAAAATGATTTGTATCACGGGTTCAAACGGCAAAACCACGACTACTTCTCTAATCTTCGACATGCTGCGTCGTGCGGGATTGGACGTGGGACTTGCTGGCAATATCGGCAACTCCCTCGCTCTACAAGTAGCACAGGAAGATCATGCCTATTATGTCATCGAACTCTCCTCCTTCCAATTGGATAACTGCTATGATTTCAAGGCAGATATTGCCATTTTGCTCAATATAACCCCTGACCATTTGGATCGTTACGACTACCAGTTCCAAAACTATGTAGATGCCAAATTCCGCATCACACGCAACCAAACAGCCCAAGATGCCTTCATCTACTGGAGCGAGGACCCTGTCATTGATCGCGAGATAGCCCGTATCCGCCCTCAAGCTACCCTCTATCCTTTTGGTAGTCAGGAGCAAAACGTAGCCTACACCAATGGTAAACAACTGATTGTATCTGCTCACAAAGAGGTCGAGCCACTCGCTGTCCCCTTGGACGAGTTAAGCCTTCAAGGCAAACACAACCAATACAACTCCATGGCTGCTGGTCTTGCCGCTCAACTGCTACATATTGATAATGCAGTCATTCGCGAGAGTCTGCAACAGTTTGCGGGGGTAGATCACCGCTTGCAGTATGTGGCTACTGTACGTGGAGTACGATATATCAACGACTCCAAAGCCACCAATGTCAACTCTTGCTGGTATGCCCTAGAGAGCATGACCACACCTACTATCTTGATTCTTGGTGGTACAGACAAAGGCAATGACTATAGCGAGATTGACCAACTGATCAAAGAGAAATGCACTAGTCTGATTTTCATGGGTAAAGACAATAGCAAACTCATCGCGCACTTCGAACCCATGGGTATTCCATTTGTCTCCGTGGATAGTCTAGAGGCAGCTGTTCAAACAGCTTATGACACCGCCCAAGAGGGGCAAACCGTTTTGCTATCTCCTTGTTGTGCTAGTTTTGACCTATTCAAGAACTACGAAGATCGTGGTTACCAATTTATGCAAACCGTTAGAAACCTATAAAATATATCACCTATGAAAATGGACGAACTCATTCAAAAAATCAAACAACAATGCACCTATATTGATCGTGTGTATTGGTTATTGTTTGGTGTGCTAATTATCGTAGCCGTTTTGGCTTTGTTTTCCGCGAGTAGTACCCTAGCGTTTGCTGGCGATAACACGCTAAACCCTATTCTTAACCAAATGCTTTTTATCCTCGCAGGTGTAGGATTGGCTTTTGGAATACAATTCATGCCACGTTCATGGATTCGTATTGGTGGTTATATTGGATTGATCGTCTCTATCGTACTATTGATACTCACTTACACGAGTATGGGTGTGGAGATCAATGGCGCCAAACGTTGGCTAGATTTAGGTCCTATTCGTTTTCAACCATCCGAGTTGGCAAAACTGACATTGCTCATTGTTGTGAGTGACTTGCTTAGCCAAATCAAAAATGCAGAGGACGAAAAAAAATACTTCTTTATTGTGGTGGCCATCACAGGAGTTGTGTGTATGCTTATCTTCTTTAACAACCTATCAACCACCTTGTTACTCGGAGGAGTCGTGTTGATTATGTTCTTTTTAGCACGCGTGAAGTTCAAGTATTGGGGAACATTGTTGGGCATTGTGTTATTGTTACTCACAGGAGGGTATTTTATTGTCAAGAAAGCATATATTGAGCCAGGTAGAAAGATCGAGGCACAGCTCCTCAAACGTGTAGTCACATGGGTAAATCGTGTGGACAACACAGTAGAAGAATGGAAATCCCCTGCCGACCAAAAATACTCCCTTGAAGATGACTACCAACGTACCATCGCCAAAGTAGCGATAGCCCACGGAGGGGCATCACCTTTTGGCGTTTTGCCAGGCAATAGTACCGAGCGTAACTTCTTGCCACAGGCGTTTGCCGATTATATTTTTGCAATTATTGTAGAGGAGTCTGGTATCGTTGGCGCGTTGTTTTTGATGTTCATCTACTTAGCCATATTATTCCGATCTTGTCTCATTAGTAGCAAGTATGCCGAATATTCGGCTATGTTAATGGTCATGGGATTGGCATTGATGCTCACCTGCCAGGCTCTCGTCAGCATGATGGTGTCTGTGGGTATTGGTCCTGTGACGGGACAACCGCTACCGATGATTAGTCGTGGAGGTACGAGTGCATTGGTCACGAGTTTGTATTTTGGTATCTTGATGTGTGTATCTCGTGAGCAGAAAGAGTTGCAAGAGCGCCAACTATCCTCTATCATTGCTAGCGAAGAAGATGTGCCAGACATTCAAATAGACAACTAAAACCAGTCTTTTACGGGTTCATGACGGGTTCATACTATGTGATTACTATGAGATTACCATACCTTACTTGAATCATCAAGCCAAAATACGAAATTGTACAATCATATGAAAGTTCTTATCTCTGGAGGCGGTACAGGAGGTCATATCTTCCCCGCCGTTAGTATTGCCAACGCGTTGCGCGAAATGGATCCTACTTGCGAGATTTTGTTTGTAGGTGCGTTAGGTCGTATGGAAATGGAACGTGTTCCTCAAGCTGGTTACAAGATTGTCGGACTACCAGTTCGTGGTATTGACCGCAGTCGTCCTTGGCGCAATATTAAGGTATTGATTGATTTCTTGCGTTCCATGTGGCAGGTGCGCAAGATTATTCGTGATTTCCGTCCAGATGTAGGAGTAGGTGTAGGTGGTTATGCCAGCGGTGCGGCTATGAAGGTCGCTGCAAAAATGGGGGTACCTATCCTATTGCAAGAGCAAAACGGATTTGCGGGAGTTACCAACAAAATGCTCAAGAATGATGCCAAGAAAATCTGCGTAGCGTATGAAGGAATGGAGCGTTTCTTCCCTAAAGAGAAACTGATTTTGACGGGTAATCCTGTGCGTCAAAACTTGACTAGCGGCAGCAAAGACGGCGCCATTGAATACTTCAACAATACGTTTGGAGTACACTTTACCACAGAGCGTAAGACCTTGCTTATTATTGGCGGAAGCTTAGGTGCGCGTACGATTAACCAAAGTATCATTGCTCATCTTCCCGAGCTAATCAATAGTGGCGTACAAGTAATCTGGCAAACGGGCAAATACTATTTTGAGGACTGCAAACAAGCCCTCAACTCTCAACTCTCGTACACGAGCTCTGTGAGTGATCGTTCGAGCGAAAGCGAGATAAGAACTCTCAACTCTCAACTCATCATTTGCACCGATTTCATTTCTCAAATGCCAGATGCGTATGCCCTAGCAGATTTGGTGATTTCACGTGCGGGAGCGTCGTCTATATCGGAATTATGTTTATTGGGCAAACCATCTATCCTAGTGCCATCGCCTAATGTGGCAGAGGATCACCAGACGCACAATGCTATGGCGTTGGTCAACAAGCATGCAGCCGTATTAGTCAAAGATGTAGAGGCACACGAAAAAATGGTGCAAACAGCCTTACAACTAATTCAAGATGAGATGGCTTTGCAGGACTTGCAAACGAACATTTTGACCCTTGCACTACCCGACTCTGCCAAACTCATAGCACAAGAAGTAATGGCATTAACCAATAGCCAATAAAAAACGCAGCCCGTGAGCTGCGTTTTTTATTACTTACGAATCCAAGTTTGACTTCTGCCTAGGAGGCCTCTCTTATCTAAAGAGCCACGGAGGATCAGTTTGCCATTTTCGAGATAAATCTTAGCGTAATACAACTTACCTTTGGCAGGGTCTAAGACTTTGCCGCCGCGCAACTCGCCATCCACCAATTGCATATCACGCACGATAGTCAAGCCCACGATAGGTTGATTATGGTCAGCGCCTTCGCACTCGATGCATAGGGCGTTAGGATCCTCAAAAAGAGTAGTGATTTGACCATAATACATGCCATTATCTGCTTTATAGATATTAACTACGGATTTTTGCTCGCCACTCTCATCATCAATGGTGATCCACTCGCCTACAAAAGGAACTTGGGCAGTTACCCATGCAGCCATCAATAATGCTGCCATCAAAAAAAGGTTTCTCATTTTCATACCAATTTGTTAATTTTGTTGTTTTCGGCGACAAAGGTATAAAAAATTCTTCGAACATACCAAATCCCCAAACAAAAATATTTGCACACCTCAAATATTTTTCGTACCTTTGCAGGGTTTTAGACTTTCATAACAAAATGAAACTAGTATTTGCATCAAATAACAAGCATAAGTTGGAGGAGGTTCGTAAGATACTTCCTGCCAACATATGCGTAATAAGCTTAGCCGAATTGGGCTTTCATGCCGAAATAGATGAGACAGGCGAGACACTCGAGGAGAACTCTGCTATCAAAGCACAAACCATTTGGGCATGGATCACAGCACAAGCCATGACCCACGAAATAGATGGCGTATTTGCGGATGATACAGGGCTAGAAATTCGTGCCCTAGGTGGCGCACCTGGTGTACGTACCGCTCGCTGGGCAGGGGAAGACTGCAACGATGCCGCCAACCGACAAAAAGCCCTCCAAGAACTGCAAGGCATAACCAATCGTGAGGCACGATTTCGTACTGTGATAACTTTAGTTAGAGGCGAAAGGCAAGAGGCGAAAGGCGAGAGGATCGAGCAAGTGGAGGGAATAGTGAACGGTCAAATATCCGAAGCAGAAGAAGGTAATGGAGGATTTGGTTACGACCCTGTATTTATACCTGAAGGCTACGACAAGACATTCGCAGAACTACCTGCTGAAGTAAAAAACAGCATTAGTCACAGAGCAAGAGCCATGGAGGCTATGAGAGAATTATTAAGCAACAATAACAAATAAATGAAGAAATATCTGATACTACATATCGCCTGCCTGATGAGTATCATGGCATGGGCACAAGAGCGAAATGAGCAGAAGCATTGGCGAACCTATTTTGCATACAATAGTGTGCAAGTAATCGCAATGGATGCACAAGAAGAAGTCTATGCCGTAGCCAATGGCAAATTGTTCTCAATCGACCCAACCAGCGAGAAATTGACCCTGTACAACAATTTTTCGGGCATGCATGGTACCGATATTGCGCAAATAGCCTACGACCAAGCACGAAAGCAAATGCTCATCATGTACACGGATGGAAAAATGGATATATGGCATGACAATAAGCAAATGCAATACATCTCCGACCTGTACAACAAACAAATGACGGCATCCAAAAAATGCAACAACATCACAATCGCAGGAAATATGGCATATTTATCTATGGACTTTGGTATATTGACCTTTGACCTAGAGCAATACGAGTTGGTGGATGCATTTTATATTGGTTCTGAAGCGAGCGAAGTGAGTGTAAGCGATGTGATGATACAAGGCGATAGTATCTATGCTAAGACACGCGATAGTGTCTATGTGGCGCATATGCAAGACAATATTGTGGACTATCGTTATTGGACAAGCCGTGCCGCAGCAACGGTAGTATTTGACAGCAAGAAAGGTCGTGAGTACACTAGTTCGAATGGCGATATATGGAAAGTGGCAGGAGCGAAAGGTGTAGAGCGCCGAATGGTGACCCAGGAAGTGGAGTATTACTTGCCAGATGGTCCAGAAGTAAACACTCCCTATAGCCTAACATGGAGCGGAGGCAGATTATGGATGGTACAAGGTGGCAGATGGGTCAACCAAAACAGAACGCCTGGACACATCATGATATATGATAACGGCAAATGGAAAAATATCACTAATAGCGCCTTACAAGCAGCCGTTCATCAAAAACCCGTATTGGATCTCACAGGCGTAGCCGTAGATAAAGATGATGCTACTCATTTTTGGGTAAGTAGTTATGGTACAGGGCTATACGAATTTAAAAATGATAGTCTTGTGCATCGTTACACTGCCGCCAATAGTATCATGGGATCGGCAGCACCTAATAATCCAGACAAGTACACGCGTATAGAGAATCCGACGTATGACAAAGAGGGTGTGCTATGGGTGAATGTAGCAGGCGGAGTAGATACCACATTGGTGGCATTCTTGCCAGATGGTACTCAACGCGGCGTGAACTTCAACACGGGAGTGAATGAGCGATATGTACTCAACACCCCAGGTGGATTATTGATTGATCATATGAACCCCAATAGAAAATGGGCTATTTCTTCTCGTGCCGAGCCAGGTGTGGTATTATTGGATGACGGAGGCACTCGCTATGATGGCAAAGACGACCAGTGTGTAGTTCGCAAAGAGTTTTTGGATCAAGATGGTCATATCATCGCCCCTGAGTTTTTCTATGGCATAGGTCAAGGTCCCGATGGTAGTGTGTGGATAGCATCCAGTAGCGGTCCTATCATTATTCCACAAGAGATTGACATGCTGCAAACCAATGAGTGCAAGCGTCTCCGTATAGAGATGGCGGATGGTAGTTATCTGCTAGAGACGGATCGAGTCAATGCTTTTGCATGGGACAGCAAAAGGAGATTGTGGATAGGAAGTCAGGCAGGGGGCGTGTTTGTATTGAATGCGGATTATAGCGAGATAGTGGCGTGTTATACGAGTAGCAATAGTGTGATGCCTAGCAACACAGTACTATCGCTAGCATGGGATGAGAATAAAGAGCAGATGTTTATTGGTACAAGTGGCGGATTGGTGTCCTATACAGATCCTGATATCCACTCTAGCCTTGACTATAATGAGCAAGATGAAGCGGATTACAACTATGGAAGTATGTTCAGATGGCGTGCCCACAATGCATTTACCTATGTAGAGGAGGTGGTTTCGTTAGGAAATAAAGCATATGGATTGAGTGCAGGTTCACTATTCACAGTAAATAGGGAAACGAGTGTGGTGAGCAATATCACCAAGTTGGATGGATTGAGCGCATCAGGTATCAATCATATCGCCAAGAACGAGTCGCTAAACAGAATGCTGATCACCTATCAAAATGGCGAAATTGATATAGTGGATGAACAAGGAGATATCTACCCTATCATGGACCTCTACCTCAAGCAAATGAATGGTAGCAAAGTGGTGAACGAGATAAGCATGTACAAGGAGAAAGCCTATCTGGCGATGAGTTGGGGTATACTCGTGGTGAACATGCTAAAAGCCGAAATAGAAGACACCTACTACATTGGAGACAAAAGTAGTGAGGTCAATGTCCAATATATCTGTACAGTAGGCGAGCAAGTGTATGCCATGACAGATAGTGCCTTGTACTGCGCGAATATGCGAGATAACCTGGTGGATTATGCCTATTGGAAGACCGTACATATGCCAACAGGTAAAGTCGTGAATGGCATGTGCGAGTTCTGTGGTATGCTATTTATGATAGTAGATGGAAAGTTATGGAAACTCCAAAAAGATAATTGGGTACAGATATCCATACGTAAGTTGCGTGGTTTACACAAGATGGGGGATCACTTATGGTTATTACCTGAAAAGAATGGTATCGGTAAACTGCCTAAAACAGGTGCGCTAGAATGGTTCGCAGAGGATATAGTATGCTATTGTATCGCGGAGGATGGTAATCACTATTGGATAGGGACTGGAGAGGGACTCATGAAGTACCAGATCCAAAACAAAACAAGAGAGTTTTATTATCCTAATGGTCCATCTAGCAACTACTCGTATTGGATACGCTTTGTGGGAGATCGGTTGTATATGCTACCAGGCGGTCGTTGGGCAGACCAGTTTAGGCGCAAAGGCGATATTATGATCTTTGAGAACGAAACATGGCGCAACATAAAGAATGCTGACCTGCTCAAGATGACAGGCGGTCATAAAGTATTGGACTTGATGAACGTGGCACAAGATCCTCGCGATGCTAAGCACTATTGGGTGAGCAGTTATGGAACTGGATTATATGAGTTTTATAATGACACACTCCAACAAATCTATCTTCCAAACAATAGTAATTTGACTGCCGCTGCACCTATCAATCCTGCGGGGTACACCCGTACAGATGGTGCCCAATATGATGAGCAAGGCAACTTATGGGTGCTCAACTTGGGCGGTGGAGGAACGAAAAACATACATGTCATTAGTCCCAACGGGCAATGGCACTCGTTCAATATCACCCATAACAGAACCAATTTGGAGATGCATACTGCGGGGGAGATACTCGTTGATAAGCGTAATCCAGCATGGAAATGGATTCCACTGCTTCGTTATAACACAGGATTGGTGCTGCTAGATGACAATGGCACACCTACACAAAATGGGGATGACGAAATGATATATCGAACTGAATGGCAAGATCAGAATGGAAACATCATCGCTCCTACAACCATCCACGCCTTGGCGCAAGATCATAATAACGTACTATGGATAGGTACAGGTTCGGGTATTTTGGCGATTCCTCCTAGTGTGGACTTTATGAAGTCGAATAGTTGTATCAGAGTGATTATTCCTCGTAACGATGGCACCAATCTAGGTGACTACTTGCTAGATAATGAGCAGGTGAATGCGATTAAGGTGGATGGTGCGAACCGTTTGTGGGTAGGAACCGCCAATTCGGGTATCTTCTTGCTCAAACCTGTAACGGAAAACGTGGAAGATCCATCGTACTATGTAGAAACCGTGGCGCATTTTACCACCAAGAACTCTATTCTGCCTAGCAACGAGATTATGTCCATAGATATCAACGAGTCCACGGGTGAAGTATTTATTGCCACAGGAGGTGGATTGGTATCGTATATGAGTGATGCTACTCAAGGTCATGAAGACTATAGTGAGATATATGCTTACCCTAATCCTGTTCGTCCTGATTATAGGGGATATATAACCTTCAAAGGGTTGATGGGAAAGACAGAACTTCGCATCGTAGATGCAGGAGGTAATCTTGTCAAGATGATTCACTCAGAAGGTGGAACAGCCACATGGGATGGAAAAAACACGCGTGGCGAACGCGTATCTTCAGGCGTATATACTGCCATCTGCAACACGAGTGATGGCGAGCATAGTGGTACGGTCAAAGTCTTGATTTTGCACTAAGTGAAAGCAGCCAAGTATATATCAATAGCCCTATTTGTACTAATCAATGTATTATTCGTTGATAAGTACAGTACGCGTGTGACGGAGTGGCATGCGGTAGTGAGTACGGTATATGCTTTGTTGATGATAGGAGTGATATGGATTATCCCCTATCTGCTCAAGCGCCTACTCCACCCTAAGCGATGGATGTGGTTGGGCGTTGGCGGATTGATCTTGGCTGGTATCGGCATACAATATGCAATTGATCCTATGGGACTGCAAGTTGATCGATGGTCGGCTATACATCATTTTTTGGACGGCATGTTAGCGGGTATCTACCCCTACGGACAGCAGACTCATCTAGGCGGTTATGGTTCGCCATTCCCCGTATGGCAAGTACTGCATTTGCCGTTTTATGCGTTGGGTAATGTAGGATTGTCTATATTCGTAGTATTAGGCTTGTATATCTTCACGCTATGGAAAATTTACGGCAATCAAGTGGGGTTAGTAGCCACGATATTACTTCTGCTATCACCCGCCATATGGTACGAGATCGCCGTTCGTAGCGACCTGATAACCAATATTATGTTGGTAGCCATACTCGTAGAATGGTTGATGTATTATCGTGTGGATTTGAGCAAGCGAACGATTGCATTAGGCATACTAGCTGGCTTATTGCTTTCGACCCGATTGGTGGCCGTCATACCCTTAGCCGTGGTGTACGGATATGCATTTTTGAAACTAGGTTGGAAAAAACAATGTCTATTCGTAATCGCGGTAGGCATCACCTTTGCGCTGACTATGCTACCATTTGTATTTTGGCAAGGGAGTACGCTGCTGTTCTTTGAATACAATCCATTTGTACTCCAAACAAGACAAGGTAGTATGCTCGCCTTGGGAATATTTGCAATCATAGCCATTGGTATTACCCTATACCAGAAAGGGGAAATGGGTATGCGTCATGTTGTTACAGGCGGATTGCTCACTTGTCTCGTCGTAATAGCCTTTGTGGAGAAGATGTGGATAGAACACGCATGGAATGCGTTATACACGTCCATGTTTGACATTACCTATTTGAGTGTGGCTTTGCCTTTCTATATCATAGCCCTCAGCAGAATTGAGGGCAAGAGTTAACCTATCCTCTGCGGATAAGATTCATAAACTCTTCTCGCGTTTCTGGGCGGTTGAATGCTCCTGTAAAATCACTCGTAGTAGTAAGGCTATGAGGTTTCTCCACGCCACGCATTTGCATACAGAGGTGTTCTGCCTCAATGACTACCATGACGCCTAGTGGCTGAAGGGTCTTATCGATACAATCCTT
>JBGVEC010000043.1:0-3760 GCA_045119815.1 Paludibacteraceae bacterium
CAATCATCCTTTTCTAATTATAGCAAAACACTCCTTTACACATCTTTTTAATATCATTATACCTTTTTACCTTACTCTTTTATTATCTCTTGTTTTACGATGCAAAGGTATGGTAAAAGGAAATGGAGAGAATCAAAACAATGGCAAAAAATGAAGATTATGCCCATTTATTTGATAAATGTCAAATCTTTCCATAAACGAGCTTATAAAATAGAGAAAATGCCTTCAAAAATAAAAAGGCTGAAGTTTCAAATGTCAAAAACTATACTAAAATCCGGATTTGTTCTTGAACGAAAGGAAATAAAAAACGAGAGGAAACTTGAGTCGTATGCACTGCAAATTTCCTCCTATAGATGTATATATTTGATAACCTGTTGGCGGAATTAATTCAGTGCGTACTTAATTCTATTAATAGGTTTCCCGTTAATATAATCACCGACCGCTTCTGCAATGGTGATTCGACAAACGATGTGAATTACGGTCGCAAGGTGGATTACGGATCCGAGCGCCTTAATGCCGCCACATTTCATGGCGGCGACTTCAGGGGTATGCTTCAGAAGGCTAAAGAGGGTTATTTTACCAGTCTCGGCATAGATGTCGTATGGATGACCGATGTCTATGAGCAGATTCACGGTTGGATGTTGGGCAGTGGTTCGATAAATGATTTTCCACACTACGGCTATCATGGCTATTATCCTCTCGATTATACCCAGATAGATAAAAATTACGGTACAGTCGAAGAGTTCCGTGAACTCGTAGATACGCTTCATGCGCAAGGAATAAGGGTGATGCTTGGAGCCAATCTCAATGATCCTGGCTATCCCACACTCCTCGATGCAGTTCAATATGAGTTTGCCGATACTGGGCTTGATGAGAGTCAAGCATCAGAACACATCAGAGACTGGAGTTTTGATAAATTCTATGAGAGACGCCTTGGGTGGAATGGATGGTACGGACGTGATTGGATTAGAATGCCCGATGAAAATTGGGATGAAAGCAATCCTCTTGAAGCAACTCTATACGGGATGCCGGACTATAAGGATGAGAGCGACAAGCCTGTGAAAATCCCTGAATTTCTGAAAAAGAAGCGGGAAATGGAAGCTAAGAGAAATGACGCTTGGGTTAATCCCTCTGCACAAGCTTTGAGAAAAGACCTCGAATGGAGCCCGATTCAATATGTAACGGCATGGATAGCATCGTGGGTCGAAGAATTCGGCATTGATGGGTTCCGTTGTGACATTGTAGAGAATGTTCATCTTAACCGATGGAAAGAACTTAATCAGGCTTGCAACGAGGCTCTCGACAAATGGCGATTAAAACATAAAGGGGAACCGGCTTCGGAATGGACTGACCGATTCTATATGACCGGTGACTTTGATAACGCCTCAATCGACTATAAGCCGGATTATGCCGACGCGGGATTTTCGAGCATGGTCAATTTCTATTTCCCGAAACACGGCGACCTTGATAACATCACATATACATGGCAGGCTTACGCAGACAGCATTGCATCACATAGAAATTGGCATCCGTTCAGTTGTCTGAACAACTCGTATCATCGTGATGCTGACATGACTAATATGATTGATTGTGCCACAACTCTCCTGCTATCTCCCGGAGTGGCTCAAGTGTTTTATGGAGATGAGACAGGTCGTGAATTAAGTGAAGCACGCTTAAATGTTGACAGTGACCAGGCTTTCCGCTCAGATATGAACTGGAACAATATAAATGCCTCTCATCTGCAGCATTTCCAAAAATTAGGGAAAATCCGGAATTCAAATCCGGTTATTGGAACCGGAAGGCAGCAAACTCTTGATGTCCATACCTGTATAAGATATAATGATACTGATACAATTCTAATACGTTTGAAACCCAATAATGGAGAGTTGATTTCGACCGATAACATATTTCCCGATGGTGCTACTGTAGTTGAACTATACACTGGTCAGATTGCAAGTGTTAATAAAGGCTTCGTATCTTTTCCCAAATACGAAAATAAAATAGCAATAATCAAAGAGCTTAAAAGCATTAACAAGTAATCAATATATGACAGCAAAACTATCATAACTGGTGGTTTACGACGGAAAAACCTCCGTTACAGATTCTGCGAGATAACGACAAGCGTCTGATCTTAACCGCAAATCGAATACCTCTCAGCCAATGGTTCAGCGAACAATACGATAAACTCCGACAATCATTCCGTTAGCCCATTCTACCCAAAAAGAGCAAAGGGTTGAAACTCTAAACAGTAATGGCGACCAAATTAAACGGTCGCCATAAATTTAAATACGTATTCCCTTTGATACTGATAGATTATTATTTTGAACTACATCGGCGGTATCAGCATTATTCTTTTGTTCCTGTCCCTCACTCACTGGAGTAGGCGGAGCAAGCTCCAACTGAATCTTGCGGTCGAGAGTAGCAAGTTCGCTTTTCAACTGCTTCAGTTCATCTTCCTTCTTCCAAACTTTTCCGGCCAGTTCTTGCAGTTGCGGAATATCTTTTGCCAACGCTTCGTTTTTCTCTTTTCGTTGGGAGATTATACCCGGTATTTTCTCCAACGCATTGAGGAAGTTGGTAGCAGCAGCTTTCGGATCGGCCATTGCCAGATGTCCGTTGTTGAAGGTATATTTGTAATGTCCTTCAATCACAAAACGGTTCTCAATGGTAGCCAACCCACTTGCAAGCGAAGTTTCGCTGATTACCTTGATCGGAAATCCGTACAGTTCACCCACACGGACATACTGACCGCCCGTAGTGGTATTCTTGGCTATCTCCTGCAACTTCTTTCCGATGGCTTTCTCATCAGTAGAAGGGAAGTCGTCCAACTTTATCAGGTTCAACCGGTTTCCATCCTTATCGGTCTTGGCAAGAGAAAGGAACTTGTTGTAGTCTGCCGTCATGCCGTCAATGATTACACGGTTGTTGTCATACTCCTTCTGAATGCCATTCAAGGTAAACTCCGCATTTGCCTTGCCCTTGTTGAACGATTTGCGTTCCCCTTCCAAAGAGGCTATACGCTTTTCCAGCTTCGCCTTTTCAAGCAGATCGGTATTACCTGACAGGATAGCCATATACTCCGAGAAGTTCATGCCCGACTTTTCATCCATAGCACCCTCGTCAATGGTTCTTGCACCCATAGCACCACTTTTGAGCTGTGTGATGAAGGTCTGTTTGCAATGCAATAGGTTGAACTTGTAACTGTCCAATGACTTTTCCACCGCATAGATGATTACATCCACATTATCGCCTGCAAAGTGCTTGGCAATCTCGTTGCCTGCACGCACGCCACGACCGTCACGCTGTGCAAGGTCGGACGGTCGCCAGGGTGTATCCAAATGATGGATGGCTACACACCGTTTCTGGGCATTGACTCCTGTTCCGAGCATACTTGTAGAGCCGAACAGCACACGCACCGAACCTTCATTCATGGCGGCTATCACCGCCTTGCGTGCCTTCTCGTTCTTGCTCTCCTGAATGAAGCGGATTTCCGAAGCGGGTATGCCGTAATCTTCCGTCAGCTTACGCTTGATTTCGGAATAGACATTCCAACCGTTACCGGGCTGATATGTACCCAAGTCGGAGAAGACGAACTGCGTTCCCTTCTGTGCATCGTACTTGTTGTAGTATTCCGCTATCACTTTGGCACAATGGCTTGCCTTGTTGTCAGGATGGTCTTCGTACTTGTTTTCATCAATCATACGCATATCCAACGCCATCTTACGGGCATAGTCCGTAGCGATGAGCATCTTTGCCTTTT
>JBGVEC010000044.1:0-23532 GCA_045119815.1 Paludibacteraceae bacterium
CCATTGATGTTTTTCTTGAAAGCTTTCGAGAATCCAAAGTTTGAACCAATGCTTAAGCCGATTCTTAAAGAAGAAATCGATAAAAGAGATCTGTTTATTCTATGTAGAAGCGAAAATTCTGAGATGTCAGATTGGGTGAAGTTTGAGGAAGATCATATCAAGTCTAAGCTTGTACCTTATGCTGTGATCGACCTTAATGGAGATATATATGCTCAAATTGCCATCATCAAATTGTATCGCCGTAGGATAAGCAGAAAAGTATTCATTTCATATCCTCCTACCCTCTCACCATTAGTGGATGGTCTAACTTATGCACTACAAGCCAATGGGTTTAAAACATGGCTTAATTATAGCTTACTGATTAATTTTCAAGAACAAATTTTAAAAGCTATTGATAAAGCTGCTGAAGAAGGATACGTGTTATACTTGATAGACTGTGATTGCTATGGAGAATGGCAAAGGAGAGAGCTTTATTATGCACTTGAGAAATCTGCATTAGTAATACCTGTGATAGTGGCTGGTGAAACATTACCAGATGAATTTGTATTTGAATTAGGCCATATTCAGTGGCTAGATGTCCGTCATTTGTCTGCGATTGAACAGATAGAAGCAATAACGCAAGCATTAATAAAACATAACTTGTCATTGAACAAAGATTAATGCGTATCGCTTAAGTTGTTATTTTATGGGTCCTATTCTGAAAAAGTTTGGTTGTTGCGGGAATTTAGAAAAATGAGATAGAAAAAAGAAATTTGCACATTTGCAAAACAATCACTAACTTTGCAGGCTGAAGGGTAATAAGTGAAAAATACTATGGCACAAGAGAAGAAATATGATATTTTTATCAGTTATCGTAGACGTGGTGGATTCCATTTCGCAAAATTATTATATTATAGTTTGACAAATGATAGGTATAAAGTGAGTTTCCTTGATCATGGTTTGTCATCGTTTCTTGATGGTGGAGGAATGTTTATAAATGAAAAAGACCTTGATCATGAGTTGATGTCGCGAATAGATAGTTGTAAGGATCTGATAGTTATTTTAGATAAGGATGCTTTTGGACCTACATTGTGTGGACTTCCTAAAGAGATGGACTGGTTGCGAAAAGAATTAAACTGGGCAATTGAGAAAAAAAAGAATATTATTCCGATATTCTTGGATGGTGTTGAAATGGTACCCTGGAAAAAACTCCCAGAAGATATTTGGTATTTAAGAGAAATAAATGGTTTAGTCTATCCAGAGGGGTTTTATGACATATTTCTTGAGAAATTGAAAAAATCGTTCCTATCTAAACCAGAAATAGAATCTAAATATGTGTTCTTATCTCATTCTCACCATGACTTCGACAAGGTGTGTCAACTGCGAAATCTCTTAGAGGCTGAAGGTTTCAAGCCATTGATGTTTTTCTTGAAAGCTTTTGAAAAATCAGAGTATGAACCTATGCTGAAGCCTATTTTGAAAGAGGAAATCGATCAACGAGAACGATTTATACTTTGTCGTAGTGAAAACTCTCGGAAATCAGAATGGGTGAAGTTTGAGGAGAACTATATAAAATCGAAAAAACGTCCATATGAGGTTGTGGATTTAGAATCCTCAGAAAAATTACAATTAGATGCAATTAAACTTTACAAACAGAGATGTATGGTATTTGTATCATACCCACAAGCATTTCGATATTTATTTGATTTGAAAGAGGAATTGAATAATAGTGGTTTTCAAACATGGATAGATATAAATGATTTAATAGTTGAATCTAAAACATTTATCGAAAAAAAATCTAATATAATAGATAAAGCTGCACAAGAAGGATATATGTTATTTCTGATAGATAGCGATAATTTAAGAGATAATCAGAAGCAAGAATTGGAGTATGCTTTCACAAAGAGTGAAGTTTACAACAGGAAGTTTATAATACCTATTTGGGTCTATGGGAAACATACGCACGAGAGGTTGAAAGGCATTTTTGATGTTCGTGATATTCCAGAGGAAGAACAAGTAGGCAAAATAGTTAGGTATCTTATTGAATACGATTTGCAATTTAATGAAGAGTAGAAAAATGTAGGGGCTATTTATAGTTGAGCTCAAAGATATGTATTTAGATTATATAGAACAATTTCTGTGAATAAATGATAAATAACAAACGTATTATATTATGAATCCTATTTTTTCTAATTTAGTATCAAATGTTAATAAGGTGTTTCCAATAGCATCTACAGCGGAATTGTGTGTGTTTCAAGCGATAATGTTGTGCCTAACGATTGCCTTAGTAATGTATTTATGCAAAGTTGCAAAAAAGAAAGCAATAGTCGTTGATAGAAAGTTGCAAGATGGCTCTTATTGGAAGTTGGTGCTATATATCGGACTCGCATTGATTTTTGGGCTGTCCGTCATCGTCTGGCTCCACCATACTATAAAATGTGGAGTACATACTGATCTAGTAAAGGAGGATTCCTATAGTGCTTTTCAAGATGTATCTCAATATTTCTTTGGGGTTAATGTGGCGATAACAGATATCAAAGGTGAATATATATCCTCCATGTTAGTAGGATTGATAAAAGTCTTTTTATTCAATGGTATTTTTATCGCTACGATGGTTGGATTATTCAACCGCCGGATACAATCCATACGCAATGGTGAGGTGCGTTATCACCAAAAAAGTTTGCAAAATTTATCATACGCAATTGTGATAGGTGCGAATGAGGTTGCTTCTTCCGTTATACGCAATTTACTGAGAGGTGATGGAAAAAAAGAGAAAAATGATTACGTAATTCTGCATACTAGTACATCGGTCAAGAATGCAAGGGAAGTACTGTCTTCTCATCTTACTACAAGCGAACTACGGCGTGTGATCTTCTACCATGGTTTGCGAGATTCTTTGGATGAAATTCAAGATTTGCATTTAGATCATGCTACGGAAATTTTTATTTTGGGCGAAAATACAAGTTGGGACAAAGGTGAGACATATCACGATGCGATGAATATGCGTTGTTTTAACCTGATCCTTCAAGTGTTACAAGAAAAATATTCTACAACGAATTTTCATCCTAAAAAATGTAGTGTCTTATTTGAATATCACACGACTTCTTCTATCTTTCAATTCTCTGACATAGATGAGAATGCGAGAAATCTTGTTGAATTTATTCCGTTTAATCGTCATGAAGAGTGGGCGAAAAATGTGTTTGTGCGTCTTAAAGCACAAGATTTGATAGATAGCAATAATGAAGAATCTCAAAATTCAATTCAATACGAACCACTAGATGGTGGAAAACTTACTCCAAAAACAGATAAACACGTGCATTTGGTGGTTGTGGGAATGTCTAAAATGGGTGTGGCATTAGGGGTGCAGGCTCTCTATCAAGCCCACTATCCCAATATCCAAGAATGTCCTAATCAGCGTACCAGAATTACCTTTATAGATACGAATGCTGATAAAGAAATGGCATTTTTCAAAGGGCGATATGCTACTCTTTTTGAATTGGCGATAAATAGATATATTGATACAACAAAAAACGAATCTTACAGTAAAGATTGGGTTGATCCTCTGAAAAAGAATAAACAATGGCAACATTTGACGGATAAGGACGAAAGTTTCCTAGATGTGGAGATTGAGTTTATAAAAGGTTCTATTGAATCAGACAGGGTACGCACTATATTATCTGAAATATCAAAGGATGATAAGGCTATTCTTACTATTGCAATATGCTTGACGCAGACCCACCAATCCATTGCCGCTAGCTTATATATGCCTATTGATGTGTATAAAAGCAAGAATCTTTTGCAGATACTAGTCAATCAACCCGAAGCTTCGGATGTTGTGACTAATTTGACTAAAAATAAAAATCATATTCGATATGAAAAATTGCGTCCATTTGGTATGTTGTTTGCAGAATATATAGCTTCAGAATCTGATAGTTATAAATCTATGTTAGTGAATAGGGCATATGACGTGATAAAATACAACATGGAATGGCCAACAAATATCCATGAAATGCCAGAAGTGGTAGAGGCTTGGAAAAATCTTAAGATTTGCAATAGGTATTCCAATATAAATTATGTAGATTCAATAAGTCAAAAATTAAGATGTATATTGAATGTTAAGGAAGTACCTTCCGATAAGTTGCAATCCACTTTGGAAACAGCGATCAAAAATAACGAGTTTGCCTTAGCAGTTTGTGAACATAATCGATGGAACCTACAGCAGTTGCTGCTCGGATTTACGCCTTGTTCAAAAGAAAAAGATGAATTGTTAATCCAACTAGTAGTTGCGGGTAAAATGGATGAAGTTAGTAAAGAAAAAGGCACATTAAAATCATCCTATGAGAGAATCCATCCAAATATATGCGACTATAATCATTTAGCCATGGTTGATCCTGAAGCTCAGCCATATGATACTAAGCTCAATGCAGCCATACCAAGAATCTTGATGCTCGTTGATGGTGCTAGTGAACGAATATAAAGAAAAATTAAGTTGTATCTCTAAAAAATCATAATTATGTTGACTGTTATTTTACTTTTACTCTCATTAACTTGGGTAATATATTGTGTAGTTTGGTTTATCACACCTATTCGTAGAGATAGAATTATTGCAGAGAAAGAGGGTAGATTTTTAGGAGGTGTAATTTGCTTTGTCTTGGCTGTACCTTTGCTGATATCTACTTTAATTATTACGTTTGATAAGGATGTGCAAGCCAATGATATCTTTGTACAAGATGAACAGACTTATTCTCCTCAAGCAGATCATGGTATTTTTTGGACGGTGTATTTTCACTACATTGATCCAGGAAACCAAAGTAATGCTACGGAAAAAGGAAATAATTGGGTTATCTTAGTAAGCTTATTAGGTTTGTTTTTGATTAACGGATTATTGGTTACTACCATTTTGAACTGGATAGATCAGCGCAAAGATCAGCGTCAAACAGGCAAGGTACGGTACGGACGTTTTGCATTCTGGAAGAAGAAATATGCAGTGGTAATTGGTGCCAATGAGATAGCTTCTTCTGTAATAAAGCAATTATTCACAAAGAAAAAACTGGACTATATCATCTTACAAACAAGCAGCAAAGTTGATGAAGTTAGAGATGTCTTGTCCTCTCATTTGCCCGAATCGTATTTGGATAAGATAATTATCTATAACGCCTTGCGTGATTCTCAAGATGAGTTAGAACTTTTATATATAGAGAATGCATCAGATTTATATATCTTAGGAGAGAATACCACATGGAATGGCGGCGAAACGTACCACGACGCCATCAGCATGCGTTGTTTAACCATTGTGGCTAACTTATTGAAAAATATTAAAGAAACAGCGGAGAAAAAAGGAAAAGAATTTAAAATAAGAGAGTGCAAAGTATTATTTGATTATCAAACGACTAATTCTATTTTTCAATTTGCTGATGTAGCAATTGCGGCGCGTGATACGATGAGGGTCATTCCATTCAATCGTTATGAAACATGGGCAAGAATGGTAATGGTAGATAATTGTGCGAAAGAAGTGATTTCTGCAGATGAAATGAATGTGTTGGGGAAAGAAATTGTAGAAACTGATTATACGCCATTGGATGGAAAGGGTATAACGCATGATAGCCAAGAGCATGTGCATTTAGTGATTGTGGGAATGTCCAAAATGGGTGTGGCACTCGGACAACAAGCATTATTGCAGGCTCATTATCCTAATTTTGATGACACAGCAGCCAATCCGAAAAGAACACGAATTACATTCATTGATACCTATGCTGATACAGAGATGGCTTTCTTTAAAGGACGTTATACTCGGTTGTTCGAATTGATGCGACATCGCTATATTGATACCACAATACAAGAGACGTATCAGAAAGACTGGCAAGATCCTCTTATGAATAACGAACAGTGGCAACATTTGTGTGACCCTAATCAAAGAACCAATTTCCTAGATGTGGAAGTGGAATTTATCAAGGGAGCGATAGAGTCAGACAATGTTCGTTCTATTTTGAGTGAAATATCTGCTAATGATACAGCCAAAGTAACAATAGCCATTTGTCTAACACAAACCTACCAGGCTGTAGCCGCATCTCTATACTTGCCATTAGAGGTGTATGACAATGTACAAGAAATTTGGGTATATCAACGAGAGGTGTCGGATATAATCAAAAGTCTGACTAATGCCCAGATGGTTGATTTGGGAAATAGCCAATGGACAGATGTTCCTTACCAACGATATAGAAACCTCAGACCATTCGGAATGTTATATGCCGATATTGTGGATGATTCAATTCGAACAGAACGTGCTAAGTTGGTTAATTTAGCATACGAAATGGGTACAAACCCATCGGTGTTAAACGATTCTGACGGTTTATTGAAGAAGGCTAATGATGACTGGAAACGCTTACCGATACATCTAAGACTGTCTAACCAAAACTTTATAGATACCATCAATCAAAAACTACGAAGTGTTCCACTCTTAAAGAGTGTTCCACTGGATTCTATTGACAACAGTGAAAAGGATACATTATCTAGATGTGAACATAATCGATGGAATATGGAGAAACTATTGATAGGATATAGTCCATGCGATAAAAGTACATACGATGAATTACTTGGCTATTTGCAAAAAGGTATGGAAAAGGAGTATAAATTAAAAAGACAAGCACTGAAGGCTCTCACTACAAAAGTGCATCCAGATATTTGTTCTTGTAGTACACCATTGTTTATCATTTCAAAGATGTGTAAATACGATGAAATTCTTAATGCGGTTATTCCGGATATCATAAATTTGGTTGGTAGCGATACTTTATCAACTAATCACATAGATACAATATAGAGAAATGCCTATGCTTCTACCTCTTCTCTCTGCCCTCATACCAGCCATAGTGCTACTTGGGTATATCTATTGGCGCGATCGTAAATCGCCAGAGCCAATTTGGCAACTCGTTAAAGCAACCGCACTAGGTGTGGCATCAATAGGTGTATCGCTATGCATTTCCCAACCATTGATGGCCATTGGTTTAATCCCTGAGGATATTTATAGCATAGGTGATGCCATCAATGTTGCGTTCTTGGGTGCAGCTATTCCTGAAGAACTTGCTAAGTTTGTTATGCTGTGGCTATTCTTACGCAATAATCGCTATTTTGACGAGCGAATGGATGGTATAGTATATGCTGTGTGTATTTCTTTGGGATTTGCTGGTTTGGAGAATGTCATGTATGTAGTGGGCGATGATGATTGGATGTCTATTGCCCTTTCACGTGCCATCTTTTCCGTGCCAGGTCATTTCTGTTTTGGTGTGATAATGGGTTATTTCTATTCCTTGTCACGCTTTACATGGACCAATCTCCATTGGAATAAGGTAATGACTATTGTAGCTCCGATAGTAGCTCATGGTGTCTTTGATGCCATTTTGTTTATCTCTGGAGTGCAAGAATATCAATGGGTTAGCGTAATACTCATGCTCGTGTTTGTCATCTTTTGTTTCTACCTTTGGAGATGGGCAAGTCACTCAATCAAGAGGCATATGGCGTAAGATAGTCTCTCAAACTGACAAATTGACACATGTTACTAGTTTGGCATATTATTTGAATAAAGTGTATAGAACACTTAAACCCCAATTTATACAACAATGAAACCAACTTACATTCCTAAACCAGCACAAACCGATGACATCGTTTTGTCGGAAGAATTGAACGGTCTCGTAGAGGCTATGGCTAAAAATGTCCACGATGTGTGGGCGGAATCTCGTATCTCACAAGGCTGGACCTATGGTCCCGAACGCAATGATGTACTCAAGCACCACCCATGCCTTGTCCCTTACGAGGAACTTCCCGAGGTGGAAAAAGCCTATGACCGAGACACAGCAGTGGGGACACTGAAACTCATTTGTAAACTTGGATTCAAGATTACAAAAGAATAAAGCAATTTTCGTTTGACACTAAAGCGCATTTACAAAAAAAAGTAAGTGCGCTTTTTTGTATAAAAATGAACAAAATAATCACAAGACTTGCACAATTGAATAAAAAGCAGTAATTTTGTGGGCGAAACGCGAAAAAAAAGCAATATCAATGAAAGAGATAAAAGTCTTTATAGCAGGGTCAAAATCATTAACGGTAGAACGTGATGCAATAAGGTCGGTTCTGCAGATTTTGAGCAATAGTAATTCTAAAAAAGTTCTAATAAGGACTTACACTTACGAAGAGTTTGATCAGTCGTTGTCTCACGAAGGTAGGCAGAAGGAATATAATCGCTTTATCAAAAGTGAGGCCGATTATGTGATTTTTGTGCTAGATGGTACAGTTGGGGGAATAACACTGACTGAATTTGACGTAGCATGGAAAACATTCACCTCCGAGAAGAGGCCAGGTATATATGTATATCATAAACCTACGAATACAACCTCTAAGGGTATTCAAGATGTAATTGGACGAATTAACCAATGCGAACAATATTACACAGAATATTCGGACATTGAAAATCTTAAACTAAAAGTAGAGAGTGCTTTTCGTCGAGTTATTGATATTCACGTAATACCTCCTATCACTAAGTTATGGGTTACGCTAGTGGCAACAATATTGGTGTTGATAGGTGTTGGTATGTTTGTCCTGAAAAATAAGCTTGCAAGTCGTCCTGATGTTACGATAACCACCATGGACACACATCGTCAAGATAGTATTGAAAAAGCGCTACAGGTGGAAGCAAATCGTTTAGCGCAAGAGCGTAAGCGACTAGAGAAACAAGCACAACAGATAGAAGAGAAGAACAAACAAACGGCTGCGAAGCAAACCACCCAACCAGTAACTACTTCTGCAAAACCTGCTGCTACCTCCAAGGATGACTCAATGGTCGGTAAAACGGTATATAAGGATGGAAAACCTTATGGTAAAATAACAGCCGTATATTCTGGAACACCGGATATGCCAACGACCGTGGAGACTGCTCCTAAAGCAAGTCCTTTTGTGCAAACCAAAGAGAAAGCAGACAATGGAGATGCTGCTTCGTGCTATAAAGTGGCAATGGCATATATGAATGGTAGCGATGTGCAAAAAGATTTGGCAGCAGCTTTTAGGTATATGAAATCGGCTGCGGATAAGGGTTATACTGCTGCGTATATTGAGGTGGCAAAGATGTACCACGGAGGTAGAGGTGTTGCTAAGAATCGTAGTACCGCTGAATTTTGGTATAAAAAAGCGGCTGATGCGGGTAACGCAGAGGCAAGACGAATATTGTTGAATATGTAAATCTAGATAAACTTTATAATAATTATAGTTATGAAAAGAATTTTTTTATCAGCAGTTATGCTCCTTATGTTGAGTCTGATTGTAAACGCTCAAATCAAAACAAGTCGTCAGTACACTCCCATTGACTTAGAAATTAAGATAAAACGATGTGTAGTCAGTGGCACTCAAGGGTATATAGATCTTGTGTTTACCAATCATACAGGAGCGTTTATCAAAGATGTTAAGGTAGAAACAGATGAACCTTGTCTTGACAGAAACAATGAAACAGTCGTATACGATGACGAAGGTAATGTGTATAAGTATGCCTATCGGGGTGGCATTCGTAAAATTATTTTTGGTGGAGAAGATTCTCAATTTGATAGAACGAATCTGCCTGAAGATGTGCCCGTAAAAATGCGTATTGAACTAGTAGATATTAGTGAATATGCTACCGAATTTACAATGCTGAATATTGCTTTTAGAAATATTTCATCGCATCATTATGGTGTCGGTTCTGTTACCTTCCGCAATATCCCTATCACAAGAGTAGAGTAAGATCACAAAAGAATAAAGCAATTTCGTGTGATTAACTCTAAAGCGCGTAAACTATACGGGGTTACGTGTGGAAGTAGAAATGAATGACCTTGATAAAAAGATGGGATAGGGTAATATAATATTTCAAGTATATGAACAGTTATGAATAATACAGGCGAAATTAAAAGCAAAATTAGCGAAAGGAACTGGGAACGATTGCTGGTAGATCCCAAATTTAGAAAAGACGCCCCCGAGCAAGAATGATTTCTTCTTCTGTTATATTACATCCTACAGCAAAGATTGGACCTTTTTGTAATATCCATGCAGATGTTCAAATAGGCAAAGGGACAATCATCGAGACCAATGTGACCATTCATGATGGGGTACGCATTGGTGAAGGTTGTCATATTCATTCTGGTTCTGTGATAGGTGCAGATTCAGTTATATCATGTGCCAAAGGATGTACGCAAACAATAATAGGCGATAATACTAAAATATTTCAATATGTAAATATAGGTCGGGGAACACAAATTGGGAATAATTGTTTTATAATGGCGTATTGCGATATATCTTGTGGGTGTGTATTACATAACAATATTGTAATGGCAAATATGACGCGATTATGTGATGGAGTCGTTGTAGAAGATTGGGGAAAATTTGGTGGTGGTTCTACGATCGAACCTAATTTGAAGATAGGAACACTAGCATTGATACAGGGGGGGGCGATAATAAACAAGGATGTACCTCCGTACACCCTTGCAGCTCGAAATCCTAGTAAATATTGTGGACTAAATGCAATAGGATTGCAACGTCGTGCATTTACGAAAGAACAGAAACATTTAATAAAAGAAGCATATCATTTAATATATGACTTTGACTCAAATATTGAATTGGCAATACAACAATTAGTGGATACACTACCTATGACAATAGAAATACAACACATAGTTGATTTTTTGAAAAATAGTATATGTATTATTGATAAATGATGTATTGTATTCTGATTAAATAGGACGCTCTTCTTCGTATTTATTGCTGATATCTCGCAAATTTTCCATTCCTCTCAAAACTTCTGCATAATATACAGATTCTGGTGTATGTGTATATTGGTCAGTAGTAGCTAATAACCGTTTCTTAACTGGATTGACATATACTTCTACAGCCTCAAAAATAGCATCCTGCGCCATCTTTTTCTTAAATTGCATATCTTGGTAAGTGAAATTTTCATCGAAATAAGCAAATTTATAACCGAGTAATTGCATTTCAAAACGTGCAGGTCGTCCATCTTCACCGCTAGTGCGGATAAGGATTAGCCCCGTAAAATGGTAATCTGTAAGATGTCCTTCTACTCTCTCATCTCCTCTAAATAATCCGAGTTCTTCTTCTGTTGCTCTTTCTGCACCTCTAAAGATACTTGCTTCTTGACGACCATTATTGTCCATATTTGTATCTCTTAAATCCATAGTCTCATCAAAACTATAACTACGTAGTTGATAATCTCCAATGGTACCGTTTCGGATACTAGAAGAGCGTAGCACAGTCCAATACTCAAGACCTTGCCCTTTGTCAAAAATAACATATCCACCTACACCAAGTGAAGACATGAATGGTCTGAATTCTCGATTTAAGTCTTGAATCGTAGGATTGTCGAATGGAGATACATAATTAGGATTTGTTACCTTTCGTCTGATATCGATAGCTCGTAATTCTTTATATAAATCAACCATCACTTGCGCTGTAAAATAGTCTGTTTTGTACAGACTAAGTTCAATAATAGGTCTCTCGACTCCATTTCCATCTACATAACCAGTTCTATTGAGGTCTATATTATCAATGCCAATTTGTTCGTTGTTAAATGCTAATTTATTAGCTCTACGCCTTTCTATAAAGTTGTTGGCAGTTTGAGTAATGAGTTGATTCAAATATGTATCAATAGAAAGATCTGTAGGAAAACTTTCTGGGTAATGGGTTCGCAGAAATGCATATAATTGTGCATTTGTTCCATCCAATTTTGCGGCAGGATATGTTTTAAAACCTAAAGCATTCAATTCTGTTCTTATATCTTCTGGTATCTCAAATATAAATGCATTATTGGTCATGCGCATTTTGGCATTTCTCTTATCGTAGCATGGTGCAACGGTGTCAAATGCAACAATGCTACTGCCAAAATCTTGTTTCATATTCTTATGTAGTTTACGTAATTTACATCTACGTCTTAATTCATTTTTTGTGTACTTTAACCGTGTTAAAAGCCAAGAGAGGAAAGAGCCTACAGCTGCAGAAAGAAACATGCCTAGCACTTCTCTAAAATGTGCCCAATCAATAATGGTGCACCATAAATTTTTTAAGAAATCCATAATAGTTAATTTTTATGATTGTCAGAATTAAACTAGCGCGCATTTGATTCTGACAAATAATTTGGAATTATATTTAAGACTTGCGCTATGCAAAGGTACTGCTTTTTTTTGATACCGCAAAATTTTTTTTGCCCAAAACTGCAGTAATCGCAAAATGTTAGCTTTTGGCGTAGATGTTTAGGATAAAGAAAGAGATTTATCCTTCGCATAAATTTTCTGTCACTCCACACCTTATTCTCGCCGTTTCTCCCCTCCTTTCCTGCCAAAATGGCAGAGAAATATGCCAATAGAGTGTGATTGATTCTATTGGCATATGTTTTGATTCATATAACTCGCAATCAAAACACAATCGCTAAACACATAATGAAAGACACCCTAACGCCTTTATACAAAACAAATATATACTATGGAAATTATTCTCAACAACATCAAGTATCAAATCAATGACAATGGCTTTGAAGCCTATGTAGTAGCTAACAATTACAAAGGCGATGTGATTATCCCTCCGTACATACAACATGAGAGTAAACGAATAGCCGTAAAAGGTATTGCTTTCGGAGCATTCAAAGAATGTAGAGAACTAACATCCGTATTACTGCCCGAAGGATTAAGCACCATTGAAAGTCGGGCGTTCCAAGAATGTACCCAATTGAAAGAAATCAACATACCTGACACCGTAGTCTGCATCCAATCCAATGCCTTTACCAAATGTAGGAGCCTAGAGAAAATCAAACTACCAACTATGCTGATGCATATAGATTACGACATGTTTTGGGAATGTGAGTCGCTCCAAGAAATAGATATTCCATCGAAAGTTAGAACCATAGAATCGCATAGTTTCTACAAATGTACACAACTCAAACGCATCAGTCTGCCCGAAGGACTACAGGAGATAGGTCGCTACTGCTTTGCATTTTGCGAAAATCTGACCGAAATACGCCTACCAGATAGCATCCAGTACCTAGCGGATAGTCTATTTTTACACTGCATAAAACTACAACATGTCACTCTACCTGCCACACTAAACTACATACCCAGTTCGTGCTTTGAGGCTTGCTACGAACTGAAAGATATAGATATTCCTTCTTCTGTATGTTGGATAGGCGAATATGCCTTCCACTGGACAGCCCTGCAAGAGGCACAAGGCAATCAATTGCAATACCTAGGATGTGTACTCAGTGGTGGACGATTATCCGAAGAAGACCAAGGCGTGCTACGCGTGAAAGAAGGAACACGATGCATAGCCAACAGAGCATTTTATGAAAATGATGAGCTGGTTGAAGTGATACTGCCCGCTAGTGTAGAGACCATCGGCGAAGAGGCATTCGCCCATTGCAAAAACCTCAAACGCGTGCAACTGGCAGATGGACTGATGAAAATTGGTTTACATGCGTTTGCCCATTGTAGCGCACTGGAAGCGATATATATACCCAGCAGCGTGGAAAGCATTTATTCGGGTGCATTCTCTGATTGCCCCAGCATAAAGCAAATGGTAGTGGATGCTAATAACCCATACTACGACAGCCGCCAGAACTGCAATGGTATCGTGCATACAGACCTCAAGATGCTAGTGGCCGCCTGCCCAAGCACAGTGATCCTTGACGTATTGGAGATAATAGGCGATAGTGCCTTCCACGGTATGTACCAATCAGAAGAATTGGTACTACCTCAGAGCGTTAAATGCATTGGACGTAGTGCATTTGGCGGCAACACATCGCTACAGCGCGTAGTCATACCCGAAACGATGGAACTCATCGCTTGCTATGCTTTCGCAGATTGCGATGCGCTGAGCGAAATCATACTTCCAAAAAAATACATAGAAATAGGCGAAGATGCATTTAGCGGTACCGCATGCGTCAACAACCAACTGCCTGGTGCAGCATTCGTGGGAAACCATATGTGCTGCTACAGCCCACACACAGAACATGGACCAGAACCCGACTGCGTGATACCCGAAGGAATCGAGTATATCGATGCCGGGGTCTTCCACTTTACGCCACCTATGCGTATCTTTTTCCCTAAGAGCCTCAAAGAAGTGGATATATGTGGGTTCATACCCGATTCGTACGAATACGAACTCATTGTACCCGACGGCATGGGGAATGACTACCCCGTGAAGAACGGACACATAAACTATTCATACAATAGGAATGAATATTGGTGGGATGCCCTGAATATCGAGTGGAATGAGGAGGAATAGGACGAGGCGGAGCCGCTGTATATCGCGGTACCCAGATAAAATAGTACAAACAACTTAACAATTAGATGAACATGGAAATTATTGTAAACAACATTAAATATGACTTGCGCCCAGAAGATGGAGGCGCATTTGTGATTGCCAATGACTACCGAGGCGACATCGTGATACCTGCACAATTCCTCGTAAACGGAGCGCCTATCCCAGTGGTAGGCATAGCCGTGGATGCGTTCTATGGTTGCGACGATGTGACTAGCGTGATCCTATCAGATGGATTGACAACCATCGAAAATAGTGCTTTCGAAAGCATGAGCGGTCTAAAAGAGATCGTGATACCTGACTCCGTTACACACATAGGCAAGTGCGCCTTTAGCGATTGCGAAAACCTACAAAGAGTGGTACTGCCATCGCGACTACAGGTCATTGCTGAAGACCTATTTGAATCGTGCGGCTCACTCACCGAAGTGAACATCCCTGCTAGCGTAAGAGTATTACAATCCGCTTGTTTCGCTGCCTGTGTAAGTCTCAAAACGATTGTCTTGCCTGAGGGGCTACAAACAATAGAGGACAGAGTATTTGAATTTTGCGAGAGTTTGGAGAATATTAACCTTCCTTCTACGCTTAAGAATATCAATTCGTTTGCATTCTACTCCTGTCTAAACCTCAAGCAAATCGTTTTACCCGAGGGGTTGGAGTATGTTCCGGAGGACTGTTTCGCCATGTGCCAACGCTTGGAAGATGTGGTGATCCCAAGTTCCGTAAAAATGGTTGAGAAAGGAGCCTTCTCGTTGACACCCTACAAGAAGAAAGGTGTCCAGTACGTCTATGATTTGCTAGTAGGAGTAGGGCACGTAGATACCGAAGACGGATGCCTCAATATCAAAGAGGGAACTAAGATTGTTTGTGATGAGGCTGTGAGCGACTACGACAACACACTGCGAAAAGTGGTTTGTCCATCCTCTTTGCGTCAGATAGGCAGAAGTGCCTTTGCTAACAGCGAAAACCTCTGCGAAGTGGTACTCAACGAAGGACTGGAGTATATCGATGCAGGCGCCTTTATGGACTGCAAGAACCTGCGCTATGTATATATCCCAAGCACCGTCAAACGAATAGAAGCAGCTCCATTCTCGGGTTGTGATCAGTTGGAGAAAATTGTCGTTTCGCCCGACAATCCATATTATGACAGCCGCGGAGAGTGTAACGCAATCATTGATACTGCCAAGAATATGTTGGTATCTGGATGTCACACCACACAGATACCGGATGATGTGGTGGAGATAGGATGTGTCGCATTTGCTAGCACAGAAAAACTGGAAGAGATTACTATTCCCGACAGCGTGAAGAAAATCGAATGGAATGCATTTAATCATTGCAAGAACCTGCAGCATGTGAGATTTCCGAAGCACTTGGAATATATCGGCGAAGGCGCATTTGCTTACTGCGAGAAACTAGAGGAATTGGATTTGCCTGCAAGTGTCTCAACCATCGAACTTGAGGCGTTTAATAATACCCCATGGTTGCGTAATAAACCCGATGGAATGGTAATCGTAGGTAGTGTGTTGTATAAGTACAAACCATTTGATGACGATGAGGAAGTAGAACCCGATTGTATCATACCAGAAGGTGTGGAGTCAATTTCTGATGAAGCATTCTATATGTTGGAGAAACCCCTGCGTATCTATTTGCCTAAGAGTTTGAAAACATATAATGCGGGCTCACTGCGCTGCTTAACAAAGTATTACACTATGATAAGACCTGAAGGCGTAGGAGAGGACTATCCTTATACAGACAAGAGTTATGTGTGTGCTACGGTAGATAATATCGTATATGAATTAGACAACTGGCAAAAGACTGCTAGGGTGGTGCGACCTTATGACCGACTCTACAGAGGGCACATCGTCATTCCTGAATCCATTAGTTATGAGGGAGAGACTTATCGCGTAGATACTATCGGTCGCCGAGCATTTGCCTTTGACGCTGCATATACCTATGAAATGTTTGAAGAGAAGGAGCTGGGCAGATACATAGATGGTAAGTTTCTATTGGAATCACCATGTTATGTAGAAATACCTGCCACTGTAAATCAAATTGAGTCTGAAGCATTTATGCGCTGTTTTGATCTATGCTGTGTCGTAATCCATGGCAGTATGACAGTGGGCAAAGATGTGTTTAAAGACTGCGATTCGCTGCAAACCATCCTAGTATCTAGTTGCTACAAAGACTGGTATCGTAAGCAAATAGAAGATAAATATGATTGCATCACGGATCGTGTGGTGGAAATAGATGGTGTGTACTATCATCTAAATGAGGCGACCCAAAAGGCAAGGGTAATCAAGCATTATCAAACAAATGAAGAGTATAACTCGGTGTATAAAGGCTATATCACTATTCCTGCAGAAGTGGAACACCTGGGTATAACCTTCCGGGTAACGGATATTGCGGCATATGCCTTCTCCGACTCGACTATTGATGGAATTGATCTGCCCGAAGGATTAGAGACGATAGGTAACAACGCATTTATGTATTGCGAAAACCTGCGCACTCTAGAGATTCCTGATACGGTAACAACGGTTGGCGAAGCGGCTTTTACCGATTGCGAAAATCTGCGCTATGTGAAACTTAGTGAGAACCAGCGACTGATGAGAAACGAACTGTTTTCGGGGTGTAGCCAACTGCAGACAGTTTTGCTAGGTAGTGAAATCAAGAATGTGAGCAATTATGCCTTTAGCGATTGCAAGAACTTACGCAGCATCTACCTACCAGAAACCGTCAAGAAAATTGGTGAAGGCGCCTTCCATAGATGCAGTAGTTTGAAGGAGTTGCGTATTCCTGATTCTGTGCATATCTTGGATATGAATGTGTTTGAAGATTGCTGTGAAATGAATAACCTTATCCTCGGACCAAACATCTCACATGTCAAAGGCAGCGGTGAAGTCGTAAGCGATTGGAGTGCCACGATATTCGTACCTCGCCACAAAATAGACGATTACTGTCAAAAGGGACTGGAACCTCTGCGAGAGCATATCCAAGCCCTAGAAACGATGGAGGCGGAAAGCATGGAGGCTATATTGGATTGGTTTATTGAACATCAATTGGGTCAGATGGAGTAATAAAAAAACGAGGTCAATCGACCTCGTTTTTTGTTATCCTAAGCCTATAACCCATAGGGCTCTGCCCGTCCCATAGGCGGAACGCCGTCCAATAGCTCGCTTTGCGAGCGTCCGATTACTCTCCGAGTCTCTCCAACTCCACAGTAAAGTGGCGCATCAATGGAGCCTCTTTGGTAATAGCCAAACCACGAGTGATAGTCTCACGACGGTCATATACATTCTTCAACGCAGCTGCAATCACCTTCATGTGGTTATCGGTATAAACACGGCGAGGGATGCACAAACGCACCAAATCCAAGCCACTAAAGCGGTTTTCACGTGTCTCAGGATCGCGGTCTGCCAAAATATAACCAATCTCGCACGCACGAATACCTGCCTCCAAATATAGTTCGCAGGTCAATGTCTGAGCAGGGAACTCCTCAATAGGCACATGCGTCAACACCTTATCCGCATCCACGAAAATAGCGTGACCACCCGCTGGACGTTGGTAAGGAATACCATACTCGTCCAACAACTGCGCCAAATACTCCACTTGGTGAATACGTGTTTGAAGCATATCAAACTGAGTGTTTTCTTCCAATCCTACTGCCAACGCTGCCATATCGCGACCGTTCATACCACCATAGGTGATAAAGCCCTCGTAAGGGATACAGTAGCGTTTGCACCCCTCGTACCAGTCCTCGCGGTTGGTAGCGATAAAACCACCCATATTCACGATACCGTCCTTCTTAGCAGACATCGTCATACTATCAGCGTAGGAGAACATCTCCTTGGCAATCTCCTGAATACTTTTGTCGGCATAACCCTCCTCACGAGTCTTAATGAAGTAGGCATTCTCTGCAAAACGAGCAGAGTCCATATTCACAGGCACGCCATACTTATGGCACAACTCACATGTCTCGCGGATATTCTTCATGGATACAGGCTGACCACCTACCGTGTTATTCGTCACAGTCAGCACCATAAATGGCACATTACCTGGGTTATCCTTGAGCAATTGCTCGAGGTAAACGAGGTCCACATTGCCCTTGAATGGGATCTCCAATTGGGTATCTTTCGCCTCTTTGATGGTCACGTCAATAGCATGTGCCTTACGTGCCTCAATATGACCCTTGGTGGTATCAAAGTGCGCATTGCCAGGGATGACTTGACCCTCTTTCACGAGGTGAGAGAAGAGCACATTTTCGGCTGCACGACCTTGGTGAGTTGGGATAACATAGTTGAATCCTGTGATACGGGTGATAGTATCCTTCAGCTCGAAGAAGGACTTACTTCCCGAATAACTCTCATCGCCGAGCATCAATGCTGCCCATTGGCGGTCGGACATAGCGCCTGTACCAGAGTCGGTCAAAAGGTCAATGTAAACTTGCTCGCTACGGAGCATAAAGATGTTGTTTTTAGCTTCTTTGAGCCATTGTTCGCGCTCTGCGCGTGTGGATTTCTTGATGGGTTCTACCATCTTGATCTTCCAAGATTCTGCAAAAGGTAATTCCATGGTTGTGTTTATTTAAGGGTTAAAAAATGTTTTAAAAGTTCAGGAGAAAAGTGTATAGTGTACAGTGTAAAGGCATTGCTCAGCAGCTTGCTGCTATTCCTCGCCTCTAATCTCTAAACTCTAAACTGTAAGCACATATGCCGTCCTCTAACCTGCAGTACCTGCTATCCGATTGCTCCACCAGAGCCATAGGCAGAAGAGCATTCCATAAAACATGTACTTAAAGACATAGTCATGTAGCAACTCAAACCAATCGGGATGGTGTTCTATCGCCATTGCAATCAAGGTGATACGTAATATATTAAATAGGTACGCACATACGAGTCCGAGAGGGATAAACCATAATTTGTGTTTCCATTTACCACGTGCTACTAGCATGATCACTATCCATATAAAAGATTGCTTCAGTCCTGTGCAACCCCATACAATCTTAGTGCCTGTGCCAGTGGCGAAGTGGATCGTGCTTGGCTCAAAGAACACCACTGCATCATTGGTCAAATGGATGAGCCAATACACTACATGAGCAATATGTTGTGCCATCCAATCAAACGGACGCGAGATATCCATTCCCAACCAAGTGACCTGATCACCTCCTTCATCACCCAAAACCGTAAACTTCCAGAAATAATTGGCGGCTAATAAAGCTATTACGAATAAAATTATATCCGTATATGGCTTGAGTGGCTCAATATATTTCTTAACTGCCTCTTTCATCTATTTTCTAACAGCGTAGCGGTCTAGCAGTGAAACGGTCTAACTTCTAATAGCGTAGCGGTCTAAATTCTCGTTTTGGCGTAAGGCGCAGCATCAATAGGGCAGAAATCTCCTTTGAGATAGCGATAGTATCCCGCTTGGGCTACCATAGCGGCATTATCTGTCGTATATGCAAAAGGTGGGATATGTACTTTCCAATGATGACGACGACCCAAATCCAATAACGCATCACGCAAACCGCTATTCGCACTCACACCACCCGCTACAGCTATCTCCGTAATCTGCAAATCCTTAGCAGCTTTCTTGAGTTTGTTGATCAATATATCAATAATCGTCTTTTGCAACGATGCACACAAGTCCGCCTTGTTTTCCTCAATGAAATTAGGATTCTCTTTCAGATTATCCCTCAAGAAATACAAGAACGAAGTCTTCAAACCTGAGAATGAATAATTATACCCAGGTATATTAGGCTTAGCAAATGAAAAAGCCTCAGCATTACCCTCTTTCGCCAATCGGTCAATCCAAGGGCCACCGGGATAGGGAAGTCCCATAATCTTAGCACACTTATCAAACGCCTCTCCCGCCGCATCATCTATCGTCTGACCGATAATCTCCATCGTATAGTGGTCTTTAACAAGCACAATCTGGCTATTGCCTCCACTTACCAACAAACAAAGGAATGGGAAATTGGGTACCCCATCGCCTTTCGCCTCTTGCCTTTCGCCTTTCGCTTCAATAAAATGCGCTAAAATATGCGCCTGGAGGTGGTTGACCTCTACCAATGGGATATTGTGTGCCAAGGCAAGACCTTTGGCAAAACTAGTACCCACCAGCAGACTACCCAACAAACCAGGACCGCGAGTAAAAGCAATAGCAGATAACTCATCCGTGCTCACCCCCGCACGCTTGAGCGCAGCATCCACTACAGGAACAATATTCAATTGGTGCGCACGACTAGCCAACTCAGGCACCACGCCACCAAACTCCTCATGCACGGCTTGAGAAGCCGTGGTATTGCTCAGCAACACACCATCGCAGAGGACTGCTGCGGAAGTGTCATCGCAACTAGATTCGATTGCTAAAATAATTGTTTTTTTCATTTCGGCGGCAAAGGTACAAAAAAATTTGCAAGTATGCAATATTTTTACTACCTTTGCACGCAAATTTCAATGGCTATGAAGCAACAAGTAACGATTTATTGCAAGAACATCAAGGAGTATGTGGATGTGGCATGTGGCACATCTCTGCGCGAATTATACGATCGCCTTGCTTTATCCTTGCCTTATCCTGTCTTAGCAGCACGCGTGAACTACAAGGTACAAAGTCTCAACTTTGTCTTGTACAAACCCAAGGATATTGAGTTTATTGATGGTACCTCTGAGAGCGGAAGACGGTGTTATATTCGTTCCTTGAGCATGTTGACTGCCTGTGCCGTGAATGAACTATGGCCTGGTTGTGACTTGCGTCTAGAGCACCCTATCAGTAATGGCTTTTATTGCACCCTTCGCGATGCGGCAGGCAAGGTGCTCGCCTTGACGCCTGACATGATCACCCAACTCAAACAACAAATGCAGCTCATTGTTGAGCAAGATCGCACTTTCGTGACCGAGGAACGACAAACCAAGGAGGTCATTCGACTATTTGGTACTCGCAATGTGGGACAAACAACCCTCTTCGAAACATTGGGCAACCCCTATTGCCGCTACTATCGTATGGGCGACTATATCGACTATTATACGGGTGCTTTGGTGCCTTCTACAGGATACCTTAAAGTATATGATGTGGTAAGTTATCAAGATAATTTGTTACTCCGTATTCCTAGCCGCGAAAATCCCGAGATACTCGCACCTATGTGCGTCGAGGACAAACGATTTGGTATATTCAAAGAGTATATGGGATGGAACAAACTGCTGCATATCAGCAATGTAGGCGAGTTTAATAGCGCATGCAAAAACCAAAAAAGCTTTGAGATGATCAAACTCTCAGAGGCATTGCATGAGAAGAAAGTTGCCCAAATAGCCGACCAAATTGCCCATAGAGAAGGCGGAATACCTAAGTTCGTACTTATCTCTGGTCCTAGTTCATCGGGAAAAACCACATTCTCCAAACGTCTGACAATCCAACTCATGGTCAATGGTATCCGTCCCGTGGTTATTTCGATGGATAACTATTTCGTTAACCGCGAAGACACCCCTCGTGACGAGAATGGGCAATGGGATTTTGAACATCTTGAGACACTCGATTTGCCACTTTTCCGCCAACATGTACAAGACCTGTTGGATGGCAAGACCATCTCGCTGCCGTTCTATAATTTTGAAACGGGTATGCGTGAGTATCGAGGCGAGACACTCCGTTTGGAGGAAGATACAGTCGTTATCCTAGAGGGTTTGCATGCCTTGAACCCCGCTTTGATACCTAATATCCCTCGCAGCGCAACCTTCAAGATTTATGTGAGTGCACTCACCACAGTCAATCTAGATTCCCACAACTGGATTCCTACGGTTGATGTACGCCTCATACGACGCATTGTACGCGACTATCGTTATCGTGGCTATAGCGCTCGTGAGACGATTGCTCGACTAGATAGTGTGGAGAGAGGAGCCAACCGATGGATCGCGCCTTTCCAAGAAGAGGCAGACGTGATGTTCAACTCATCGCTATTGTTTGAACTAGCTGCACTCAAACGACATGCCGAACCGATTTTAGATGAGGTTCCGAAGTATTGTGATGAATATACTACAGCCCATCGTTTGAAGAAATATTTGAGTTATTTTGAACCTATTCCAGAACACGAGATTCCTCCAACATCCTTCCTCCGTGAATTTGTCGGCGGTAGTTCATTTAGATACTAATAATCATGACTAGAAGAATAATGTATATATTCATAACCCTATTATGGGTGATGGGACTCTCAGCACAAGAACAAACGCTATCCCTTGACACTATGCTACTGGATTCGCTCTATACGGATACTTTGCAAGTAGTGGATTCATTGCAGCAGGATACCCTTCATACGTTTATCCTAGATGATATGCCTAATGCGATAGTCCATCAAGATTCGGCGATTACATTACTCTTGGAAGATAAATCCTACAATCGTCAGCGTGGTCAATACCAAGTCAATGGTTTTCGTGTGCAAGTATATGCTTCCAACACGCCACAAGTGGCCAAGAATGAGGCACTTGAGTTATACGAAACAATCTCATCTCAAGTGAATATGCCTGTCTATGTAATTTCTGAACCTCCATTTTGGAAGGTTCGTTTGGGTGATTTCTTGACTCGAGAGGATGCGATGGCATATAAAAACCAACTCAATCTCCTTTTCCCACATCTGCAAGGAAGTACCTATGTGGTTCCTGATCAAGTGATTGTAAACAACTAATCTCTAATTTTCTGCATTGTATGACACCTCCATTTATTCCTTTTGATGATATTACCCAAGCCATAGCCTCTCATATGGAGGCTATTCTTCGATTGCTCAACGAGAATCCTCAACGCGAGGGACTTCTCAAAACCCCTACTCGTGTGGGTGCAGCGATGCAATACCTCACACAGGGATATCAACAAGATGCAGAAGCGATCTTGCAATCAGCTCTGTTTGTGGAAGATTATCGTCAAATGGTAGTAGTCAAAGATATACCTTTCTATTCGCTATGTGAACACCATATGCTGCCTTTTTTTGGCAAAGCGCATGTGGCGTATATTCCAAATGGTAAGATTACGGGCTTGAGCAAGATTGCTCGTGTGGTCGATGTGTTTGCGCGTCGTCTGCAAGTGCAGGAGCGTATGACTCGTGAAATAAAGGATTGTATCGATAAGACCCTTCAGCCACTAGGCGTCATGGTAGTCATTGAGGCAGAACACCTCTGTATGCAAATGCGTGGCGTGGAGAAACCTCATAGCCTTACTACTACGAGTGATTTTACAGGAGCATTCAACCGC
>JBGVEC010000045.1:0-2587 GCA_045119815.1 Paludibacteraceae bacterium
AAATCCTTCTATGACCTTAGGGACGACAAGGAGAAGCTGAAGAATATCCGAAGGAAGGAGACTATATGCATGCGCCGCATCGATCAGGAGACAGCGATGGCGAAGAATGCCTGGTTCTTCGCTTCATTCAACGAACTGGAACAGCTCTACTACACCATCAGACGTATGTGCGAGCCTGCCTATGAACACGTCGACAATAACTTCACACCCCTTCCTGAGAAGTACATACTAGATTTCAGGCCGCAGAGGAATGCCCTTGAGGACTGCATAGCTGACTTCCGTGAGCTCAGCGCCACAGGAGACTTCGAAGCCCTCCGTAATCTTGAACCGAAGCTCAGACGTCTCCAGACTGTCTTCTCTGACATGAGAAAGGAACTCATGGACGATATCCAGGCAAAACAGGTGAACATCAACACCGCATATCTGTATCTGAATATCCTTCAGGAGTCGGAGTCGATGGCGATCACGCTCTCCAGACTGATACGCTCTTCAAGAAAGTTCCAGCTGGGATAACGGCAACAAGATTCATTAAGAAAAGAAGGTGACATCACATTGAGTAATTCCCCCCTTATATTTTTACTTAAAGTGATTTGAGTATTTCATGATAAGTTCTATATTTGTTGTGGATTTAACTAGTACTCAATTTTATGAAAGTTTTAAAATATTGTTTTTATAGCCTTCTCGCTTCGGCTATTTTTGCTTCGTGCGATCCGAATCTAGGTAGTGATATGCAATTGACCATTGATCCTGTCGAAGATGCTTTTCTCGTGCAGACTGTAGGTTCAACTGATTTAACTGCCGAGGGTGTAACTTTTACTACTACCGGTGCATGGACATCACAGGTGATTCCTTCGACAAAAGGTACTCAGCCTATGTGGTTGTCGATAACTCCGGACCACGGAGATGAAGCAGGTACCTATACCGTGTCGATTACCCTTGAAGCAAACGATACAGGTGCGGATCGAACAGCGGAGATCATTATCAACTGTGGAAATCAGAAGATTACGATAACCATTACGCAGGTAGCGACAGAGGATGTGCCTGCTGGTGGTGAGGAAGATGATTCTAAACCTTCGCTGAAATGCGTAAGTAAGATTGACTATCTCTATACGGATAAGGCCTACGATGGTTCTAATAATGAACATTATACCTTGACATACAGGTATGATGAAAAGAATCGCGTGGTACGACTGGAAGAACTGTGTGATTCTGATGATTCATATAATTATGAGAAGTGGTATGAGTTTGATTATACAATATCAGATCTCGTAGTCGTGTCTAAAACCTATAAAAGTGGTGGAGATGATTCTCATAGAAGTGATGCTGAATTTGATGTGTCCTTTGAAAACGGAAGAGCTAAAGAAGCAGTGCTTAGAAGCGAATATGAAGATTTGGGCTATACCTCTAAATATACCTTTGCCTATGATAATGATGGCTATCTTGTAGAGATGGCTTCCCACTCAATTGATTTAGGCGTGACTGAACACGCTGGTTTTAGATATACTGATGGTCTGTTGTCGGCTATCGTTGATGGTGGCAATGAGACTATGCCTCTTGATGTCGAGAGCTTTTATCCAAACAGATATCCAAACGATAAGAGCAATGTGGACATGAATATCTTTCTTATTAACGGTACACCAGAATTTTATACACTGCCAAATGTACTTCTGTCGCTTCGTATGTGTGGAAAGTGGGGAGATTGCTGCGTAGAGATAGGTGGTGGCGGAATTGAGGAATACTTTAATTCTCGATTGGAATATGTAAATGACCCGAATTACTGTGAGCATGTTTCAACGACAAGAACAAAGATAAACAACGGTGTTTGGAATGCCGTATATCAGTTTGATAATGATGGCTGCCCTACAAAGATTTCATATGACGTAATATACGATGTATTCAACCTCGAATATGATAAGGTGGCAGATACGTCTGAGTCTTTCCCTTTTAATCCGAATAAGGGAGAAAGACCCGGTAAAGATGAGGATACAGGAGAGGTGTGGTATATGGTAACCACAAAGAATTATACAGAGACAAAGACGGGCGAGATAAAATGTCCTGCTGTCTATACGGTCACTTATAAAGAATAAGTATAATATTTCTATTAAGAGAGCGGTCACACATCTGACACGAACCCCGAAAGTTAGACAAAAAACTTTCGGGGTTTTGTTATGTCTAAAAAAAGGAAGAAACATGGCTATGCAGAACGATTGAAGTATATGCATATGCTTGAAGATGGGTATAGCATTAAATATATCCACGATCACTTTGGAATATGTCATGATTTATTGGCTCAGTTGTGGATGAGCTATCAGTCAGAAGGGCCTTCTGCATTGATTAAGAAGCAATATATTAAAGCTGATTATTCCCTCAAGCTTCAAGTTGTTCGTGATATTGAGGAAAATCATCTAACTTTGGCGGAAGCATCATTAAAATACAACGTGTGCTCTACTCAAATATTCAAATGGAGGAATATAGCGAGGACCCATGGGTATGATGCATTGGCTATCATCAGGCCATGTGGCCGTCCACCAAAGAATGATATGGGAAGACCAAGGAAAAAGAAACCAGAAGAGATGACAGAGCTGGA
>JBGVEC010000046.1:0-30468 GCA_045119815.1 Paludibacteraceae bacterium
TTTTTTTTCATTTACACAAATTATATTTGTATAATCAAAAAAAAGTAGTAATTTTGCAGGAAATTTGGTTACTATGCGACAACTCATATTCACACTACTCACTTTAGCAATTATACTCATTGCTTGTGAGACACCAACCACCATTACTCCATCCGACGAAAATAGGGTACAGACATTTACCTTCTATGAAGATACGCTCAACCCAGGCCTTACTCAGGCCACCTATAAGATTGAGCATCGTACCTTTCCCGATACCGGATTGATTTATTGTAAAGACTCGTTGAAGTTCGGCACTCGCTTGGATAGTGTTGTTACATATATCACATACAAAGCGACTCCTGGTTCTGCGACCTTCTACCTGCCTAATGACACAATCATTAGTACAGGTTATGACACGCTTGACCTCACTCAGAAACCTGTATATTTGCAGGTTCTCGCATCAGATATGACTAGCGAAAGGTGGTATAGAATAGAGGTTCATGCTCATCAAATCAATCCAGATTTGTATGTTTGGGAGAAGTTAGTTGACAACATTTTTCCACCACAAAATTGCGAAACCAAGGCATTCTACATAAACAATCAATTTGTTCTCTATGTAAACAATGGTCTTTCTACTCAAATATACACATCTAAAGACGCCCAAACATGGTCTAAATCCAATATTCAAACCAACCTACCTACCCCATGTAACGTTAGAGATATTGTACAACAAGGCAATACACTATACTACATCGCTAAAGAGCAATTATACAAATCCACCAATTTACACGACTGGACTATAGTGGATTATAGCACAGCATCTTTTGAACCTATCAATATGCTGCTAGCATATAACAACCACGCATGGTGTATCATCCAGGAACGTAGTACTGGAAGACTACAACTCGCGACAATTCAGCACGATCAGATTGTTCCAATGACAAAAAACATTGATGGTCTAATCGATGGTTATTTGCCAAACGAATTCCCTATTAGTGATTTCGCAGCCACTGCTTTTGAAAGCAGTAGCGAAAGACCACGTGCAATGATCGTAGGCGGACGCGTCATCAATGGCAATCCTGTAAACAGCAGATGGAACTTTGAATATATCCCTACCGAGAATAAATATCGTCTAAAAAACTTCAGTATTTCCCAACCAACCTTCCATACCCTAACAGGAGCGTCTATCATTCAGTACAACGAACAACTTATGATGTTCGGTGGTATTGACAATGATCTAGAATGGAATAGCAATATTCTCTATTCCGACGACGAAGGTATGAATTGGTATGTGCCAGATACTGCATGCAACCAATTGCCTATAGAGTTCGAAAGTCGTCAAAATCAATCGGTTATAGTAAATCAAAAGAGTATCTACCTCATCGGAGGTCAGTCTCATAACACTTCGTTTAGTGATGTGTACCGCGGACGACTCAACTCTCTCCAATAAACTCCTATGAAGGATTTCAAACAACACATACAGAACGAGTTCAGTCAATACGAAGATGCTTTCACGGAGGCTTTGGGCACTACCCATCCCCTCCTATCACAAGTTCTCAACTATATTCACCAACAACGCGGCAAACAACTGCGACCCATATTGGTGCTTCTGTCTGCTGCCATTTGTAGGGGTATTACCTCTAAAACCCTGCAAACAGCAGTCGTGTTGGAGCTCACTCATACCGCCTCACTCATACATGACGATGTGGTGGACAACTCCCCTACTCGCAGAGGAAGCAATTCGGTACATCAACAATGGAACAACAAGATTGCTGTCCTCACGGGCGACTATATGCTGGCTAAAGTCATTAGTCTGCTCGCGGAACTTCGCAATGCCAATCTGCTCAATATCATTTCCTCTATGAGCAAATCGCTTACCGAAGGCGAACTGCTGCAACTACATGCGGGCGACACGATGTGGATTAGCGAGAAACAATACTACCAAATCATCGAACAAAAAACCGCATGCCTCTTTGCAGCATGCAGCGAAGCAGGAGCCGCAAGTACAGGTGCCACATGCCGCCAAATAACCGCATTGCGTAAGTATGGAATGCATCTTGGCATGTGTTTCCAACTCAAAGATGATGTACTGGATTATTCCGATATTGAGGATATAGGCAAACCCACGATGAATGATATTCAAGATGGCAAAGCTACACTTCCGCTACTCATCTCTCTACAACGTGCCAGCAAAGAGGAAGCGGCACAGATTCGCGAAAAAGCAGAAGCATTAGCCAACAAGTCACAAGAGATCAATATCTTTGAGACAGAACAAGACATCAAGTCTTTTGTGCTACGTTATGATGGCATTCGCTACGCACACCAAGAGATGGAGAAACATCGCAAGAAAGCATTGGAAGCACTATCCGTCTTCCCTGAGGGGAAATACAAGGAGAGTCTGATTGCACTTCTGGACTATGCCATCAATCGAGTAAAATAAAAGGATCACGGAAATATATAATAAAAGACAGCCTCAAAGCTGTCTTTTATTATAAGGTAATTTTACAATATATCTTGTATCTTCTGAGTGATTTCCTCTCGTACATTTTCATCCGACAAGGTGCTCACCACTTCCTCAAAGAATGCTTGGAGCAACAACTTAGCAGCCACCTCACGACTGATACAACGTTGTTGCATATAGAATAAAGCTGAATCATCCAATTGTCCCGTCGTAGCACCGTGGCTAGCCTTGACATCGTCCGCATAGATCTCTAGTTGAGGTTCGGTAAGCATATCCGCCTGACGAGAAAGCAAAATATTACGATTGGTTTGATACGCCTCGGTCTTCTGCGCATCGGGCTGAATCTTCAATTCACCACGGAAAGAACCTTTGGATTGGTCATCCAAGACAAACTTGATAATCTGAGAAGAATACCCACCACCTATATTATGTATTACGCGCGTGCGCACATGAGCTTGCTGCGAGTCGTGCAACAATCCCATACCATAAATCTCGGAGCGACATCCCTCCCCATTCTGCTCTACAATCAACGAGGATTGCCACTGCGCATCAGCCTCATCTTGCGACAAATATAACATATGCACACGCAACACAGAGCCAGCCTCTTGAACAACATGCCAATCCATATTGGTTTCGTTGATTAGCACCAACTCTCGTGTTTCACCCGCAGCTATTGTATAATGAACTACTGACATTGCTCTAGTGGGTTAGCGTTTTACTTCTCATTGAGGAAAGCATAACCGTTCTCCTCGAGTTCGAGTGCCAACTCTTTGCCACCTGTACGAACGATCATACCATCTGCAAGCACATGCACAAAATCAGGCACGATATAGTCCAAAAGACGTTGGTAGTGGGTAATCACAATAGAGGAAGTGAGAGGGGTCTTGAGTTTATTAACTCCCTCAGCCACAATGCGTAGCGCATCAATATCCAAACCAGAATCTGTCTCATCCAAGATAGAGAGACATGGTTCCAACATTGCCATTTGGAAAATCTCATTGCGTTTCTTCTCACCGCCAGAAAAGCCTTCATTCACCGAGCGATTGGTGAGTTTGTTATCCATCTCCACCAGGGCTTTCTTCTCACGCATGAGTTTCAAGAAGTCCGTGGCTTTGAGTGGTTCTTTGCCCTCATGTTGACGTTTCTCATTGACCGCAGTACGCATAAAATTGACCATGGACACACCAGGAATCTCCACAGGATATTGAAAGGAGAGAAATATTCCCTCTCGTGCACGCTCTTCGGGCGCCATCTCCAATAGGTTTTTGTCACGGAATATCACTTCACCTTCCGTCACAGTATAAGCAGGATGCCCTGTGAGGACATTAGACAAGGTAGATTTACCTGCGCCATTAGGTCCCATGATCGCATGTACCTCCCCCTCATGGATAGTGAGGTTGAGCCCTTTGAGTATTTCTTTGCCAGCGATAGTGGCATGTAAGTTCTTTATTTCGAGCATATTGTCGTTAGTACAGTCTCGCCGACTGCTTGTAAGGTTTGTTTGTTTATATTCTGTATATCATCATGCTGAGTATGCCACCACTCGGCGAACCCAGTCTCTGTATTCGTTTTATAATCAATGATATCCACACATGGGATACCTGCAATCGTATTGACGTAGTAATGGTCATCAGTTATCGGATAATAGGTCGCTTGTTGCACAAAGTAGCGACCATATCCCAGACGTTGAGCAGCGCGCCATAACTGCTCCACATACCCTCCAGCATATTGGATGGAGAAATACTCCTTTGGGAAAGTAGCAGACGGATCGCCTACCATATCAAGCAATACGCCGTAGTTAATTTTGAATTTTGAATTTTGAATTTTGAGTTGTTGTGCCCAATATTGACTGCCTAAGCACCACGTATGATCCCGTTGTGAACCCGTAAAATGTGCGGGAGTACCCATGTCTTCACAATCAAAGAACACCACTTGCACCGTAGGAATAAACTCGCCTTTTGATTTACGAATAGACAACTGGCGTACCATCTCTAGGATCACTCCTACACCACTCGCGCCATCGTTAGCACCCATAACATGTTCAAAACGATCCTCATAGAGTTCTTCCTCATCGCTCCAAGGACGGCAATCCCAATGGGCACAGAGCAAAATAGCGTGGGAAGTATTACCCTCCAATATGGCAACTATATTGCGGATAACTTGCGGTTTACCCGCATAATTGGTCATGGTGCCATGCTGGTTCTTGACTTGGGCCCCATGACGAGCCAACTCTCTCACCAGCCAATCGCCACACGCCTCATGCGCTTGGGTGCCAGGCACACGCGCACCAAATGCCAACTGCTGAGCGATATACGTATAGGCAGAGTCCGCGGAGAAAGTTGAGAGTTGAGAGTTGGTTGTAGAAGACTGTTGCTGTTTTACGCAAGACACGCACAACAGCAACAGCACTAATATACTATATTGAATTCCTCTAAACACTAAACAGTAGCGGCTCTGCCGCGTTCACTAAACATAAATTAGTGGATATTCAATTCGCTTACAGAGCGATGGTTTTGGATCGCCAAGATGGTCTCTGCGATTGGTTTCGCCATAGATGCGATGCTCACTTTGGAGCAACGTGTTTTGTCAAATGGAATAGAGTCTGTAAACACCAATTCCTCCAACGCGGAATTAGTCACTCTCTCACAAGCAGGACCAGACATCAGACCGTGGCTTACCAACGCACGTACTGATTTCGCGCCATTATCTTTCATCACTTCAGCCGCTTTGCAGAGTGTTCCAGCGGTATCGGCGATGTCGTCAATGATCACTACATTCTTGTCTTTCACATCACCCAAGACGCGCATCTCGCCAATTTGGTTGGCATTAGGGCGGTGCTTGTAGCAGATTACCATAGGCACATCTTGCTTGGTGAGCGCAGTCAGTTTCTTAGCAAAGACGGATGCACGTTTGGTACCGCCTACGTCAGGAGAAGCTACAATCAAATTCTCCAAGTTGAGGCTTTGTACATAATCAGCCAATACATTTGCGCCATAGATATGATCCACAGGAATATCAAAGAATCCTTGAATTTGGTCTGCATGCAAATCCACAGTAATCACACGGTCCGCCCCTGCACCTTGAATCATGTTTGCACATACTTTAGCGCCGATAGACACGCGTGGTTTATCCTTGCGGTCTTGACGTGCCCAACCAAAATAAGGAATGACAGCTATTACCTTATATGCACTCGCGCGCTTAGCGGCGTCGATAGCCAGCAACAACTCCATAATATTGTCGCTCGTAGGGCAAGTAGATTGTACAATGTACACAGACTGACCACGAACAGACTCTTCAAAACTTACGGCGAACTCACCGTCAGAAAAACGTGCTACTTGAATGTTGCCTAACGAACATCCTAAATACTCACAAATACGTTTAGCGAGCTCACCTCCTTGAGAAAGAGCAAAAACCTTGTAAGGGCTTGTTTCCACTATCATGACAAACAGATTTTATTAGTTATTTTGAATTAAAGTGCAAAAGTACTACTTTTTTTTGAATTTTGCAAGTATTGCTTGCATATTTCAGCAAAAAATCGTATCTTTGCACAGAATTTGTACATTGGCTGAATATGACCAACAAAGAACTATACCGTGAATTATGCCTTCACACCAGGGATTTACCTATTTTTATGCAAGACTGGTGGCTGGATGCCGTCTGCGCTGGAAAGCAGTGGGACGTACTACTGAGTTATGACTCCAATGGGAATATCCAAGCGGCTATGCCGTACCTCATACGCAAGAAAGCATGGATGAAATATATTGTCATGCCACAGCAAACACAGATTGGAGGAATATGGTTTTCTAGTGCTGTAGCGGATAATAGTAATATCATATTGGAGATTTGTCAGGAATTTACGCATCAGTTAGCGGGGTTGGGTTTGAGTTATTACTACCAACACTACCCTATCGGCAGTCCTGCAGTAGAAGCTATGCATGCACTCGGTTTCAAGACCAAAGAACGTGTAACCTATCGCATTGACGATCTCTCTGATTTAGACCAAGTTATCAACGCTTTTTCCAAGAACAAAAAACGACAATTGCAGAAAGCTCTATCTTTGCACGCTGATACAAACATGAGCGTAGAGGATTTCTATCGTTTTCATGTACAATGTCTTCAAGAACAGGGAAAACAAATCAGTTACTCTCGCGAATTTCTACTCGTACTTGACCGCAAAACCCAACGCTTAGGACAGAGTCAAATACTATCTATTTGCAATGCAGACAACCAAGTACTAGCAGCAGCCTTCCTCGTATGGGACAAGCAGAGTATGTATTACCTCATCCCTTGTTATGCCCCCGCGCACAAGGACTCCGGAGCAGGTGCATTGCTCGTGCTTGAAGCCATCAAACTAGCACGTCAAAAAGGAGTAGCCTTTGATTTTGAAGGCAGTATGATTCGTGGTGTAGCCAACCATTACAAACAATTTGGTAGCACGCGTACCTTATACTATAGTGTAGAGAAATACTACAAGTGGTATTTCTGGTTTGCTAATGCATGGAACTGGTTGAGAGAAAGAAAGATGCGATGAATCCATCAACACAAGGAGCGATCATATTGGCGTACTTGCCATAACATCCAAACGATTTGCACCACAAGGGATAGAGCAGTGAAGAATGAATAGCAAATAATTGCAAGCATAAAATTGCCTGCCCAGACGCCTATGCATAGTCCTGCCACTCGCATCACGGCTAACAACACCTCAAAGAACAGTCCCCACTTCTGTTTCATAAACACATCAAACAAATAATTGATACTGCAAGACAACAGGGACACATACAACCAGGGTAACATCCATCGGATATACTCACCCGACACATGCCATTCTGCACCCAATAGCCACGCCGTTAAATCGGGCAACACAAACCACAAACCCACAAATACAGGGATAATAATCGCGGAGGCACTCAGTATGAATTTTCTAAATATTTGACCAATTGGTTGCTGGCGATGGACTTGTTCCATCGTGTGCTGGTACATCACTTGATAAATTGCTCTTGTGATAGTTCCTATTGGTGTATATCCTAACAAGATAGCAAGGCTCAAAAATCCCACTGCCTCACCTCCAAAAAAAGGTGTAAGCAGCAAGACAGGCATCTGACCAGCCAGCATATTTACAAAGCTGCGAGGTAGTACAAAACAAGGGAAATTACGATACACTTTCGCTTGTTCACCTAGACCTCGCCAAGATATTCGGCGCCAGGCTGGCAATAGTGTTTCTCGAGCAGAAACCCAACTGCAGACCAGTGAGATCAGAGGTGCCACAACCACCGAGTAAATCATTCCACCATGCAATACTCCACCCCATCCCATACCTAGTTTGCCACCGGCAGAGAGGACGTTTTGCGACACTTGATAACGACTAATAGGATTATAATCCTTATGCCGTATATACCAATAGTTCAATAAGTTCCACGCCCCTATTGCAAACACATAGAATGGCATCATCCAGTAGTACGAAGTTAGATTAGGCGACTTGAACAACACACTGATCGGTTGGGCAAACACCACACTCAAACTGACCACCACAGTGGTGGCGAGCAACCACAGCACGCCTACTCCCAAGACATTTTCTGCATCTTTATCCTCCTTAGGTAGGACGATAGCATAGTAATATTCTGCAGTAGATAGTATCGCCAATACACCACCTATACTCAAGAACAGATTGAGCAGACCAAAATCTTCAGGCGCGTACATACGCGTTAATATAGGGTAAACCACCAATCCGATGACCTGAGCCACCACATTGGCAGAGAGCAATTTGGTAAAATTGCGAACTCCTGAAGATTTAAAGATTGAACTTAGACTCATTCCGACTGCAAAAGTAGTTATTTTCTCGCAAAAAAACAAAAAATAATGATATTTTTCGCAAAAATCGTGAATATATTTGCACAAATAAAAAAAAAGCAGTAAATTTGCACACTGAATTGACAAGAATTTTAAAAACTTTAAAGATATGCAACTGAAAAAATCACCCAAAGCAAGCTTGGAAGACAAGAAATTGGTCTATGTATTGATGGGCCTCGTTCTTGTATTGAGCATCTGCTATGTCGCTTTCGAATGGACTGAGAGAGAAGTGACAAAGTATGAAGTTTCTGACACGGACTTCTTCTTTGAAGAAGAGATTGACATCCAACAAACTACTCAAGAGACCCCTCCTCCACCTCCACCACCAGCACCACAAGAAGTTGAGGTATTGAACGTGGTAGAAGATGACGTCGAGGTAGAAGAGATTGAGATCAACACCGAGGATGACAAGGATGTTGAGGTAGTTATCGCTCCTCCAGTAGAAGCTCCAGTAGAGGAAGAGGAAGAGGAAGTTATCTTCATGGTCGTAGAGTCAATGCCTGAGTTCCCTGGTGGTCAACAAGCACTCTTCAAGTATCTTGCTGAGAACGTTAAGTATCCTGTTATTGCACAAGAGAACGGTATCCAAGGTCGTGTTATCTGCCAATTCGTGGTAAACAAAGACGGTAGTATCGTGGACGTAGTAGCGGTTCGTTCTTCTGGTGAGGCTTCACTTGACAAAGAGGCTATCCGCGTGATCAAGTCCATGCCTAAGTGGAAACCAGGCAAGCAACGTGGTAAACCAGTACGTGTAAAATACACTGTACCTGTGAACTTCCGTTTGCAATAATCTCGCCTCTAGCCTATAGCCTATTCGCCTATAGCCTATTTGCGAAGCAAAATGGATTTATCCATTCAAAATATCGAATATTGTAAGGGTGTCGGCGCTAAGCGTGCCGACATTCTTCGTAAAGAGCTGAAAGTAAAGTCGGCGCTAGACTTGTTATACCAATTTCCATACAAGTATATCGACCGCAGCCGCTTTTACTACATCCACGAGATTGAAGATGAAGACACCTATGTGCAGATTATTGGTCATATCACCGAGTGGCACACCATAGGTGCAGGAGCGGCTCAACGCCTTACTGCCACTTTCACCGATGGCAAACATACGGTTGAACTCGTATGGTTCAAGGGCATCAAGTACCTTAAACTAGAGCGCAATGTCAAATACTTGCTCTTTGGCAAGCCGTCGCGCTTCAATCATCAGTACAATTTTGTTCATCCTGAGCTCACGCCTATGAGCAAGGTACAACCTGAGATGACGAAGGGATTAGAGCCGCACTACAATACCACTGAAGGGATGAAACGTGCAGGTATGAATTCCAAGGCCATTCGTACTATCGTGGCGCAACTCATCCCCCATCTCCGTCAGCAGAGTTTGCCTGACACATTGGGCATGGATATCGTGGAGAAGTATCATCTTATGGGGCTTAGCGAAGCACTCTGTAATATTCATTTCCCAAGTGATATGATTGCCATGCAGCGCGCGAGAGAGCGAATGAAATTTGAGGAACTCTTCTACATCCAGATGCAGATTCTGCGGCAGATGAAGCGACGTGAACAGAACGAGGGATTTAGTATGCCGATTGTCGGCAAGTACTTCAATACGTTCTACAAGACTTGCCTCCCCTTTGATCTCACCAATGCGCAAAAACGCGTCGTACGTGAGATACAAGCGGATATCAAATCGGGCAAGCAGATGAATCGTCTCTTGCAAGGTGATGTAGGTAGCGGCAAGACAATGGTAGCATTGCTCACCGCCCTATTGGCTATTGACAATGGTTACCAAGTATGTATCATGGCACCGACCGAGATCCTTGCCAATCAGCATTATCAAAGTATCTGCGAAATGCTTGGAGGAAATGAATTCAGCATTCAAAATTCAAAATTCAAAATCGCCCTACTCACCGGCTCTACAACAGCCAAACAGCGCCAGCCCATCCACGAGCAACTGCTCAATGGCGAGATCAACCTTCTCATAGGCACCCACGCCCTCATAGAAGACTCTGTACAGTTTGCCAATCTAGGGCTTTGCATTATCGATGAGCAACATCGTTTTGGAGTTGCGCAACGCGCCAAACTGTGGAATAAGAACGCTCGTCCGCCACATATCCTCGTCATGACAGCTACTCCTATTCCTCGCACACTAGCGATGACAGTATATGGAGACTTGCAAGTGAGTATCATAGACGAGTTGCCACCGGGTAGAAAACCCGTACAGACATTGCATTATGTGAATACTAGAAGAACTTCCATCAACCAGTTTATCGAGCAGCAAATTACCTTGGGCAGACAAGTCTATGTTGTTTACCCGCTTATCAAGGAGAATGAGAAGATGGAGTTGCAAGATTTGCAGAATGGTTATAACCAACTCTGTCAGACTTTCCCCAACTACCGCATATCCATGGTACATGGTCAGATGCGCGCTAAGGATAAGGATGAGCAGATGCGTCGTTTCGCCAGTGGTGAAACACAGATACTGGTGGCCACTACCGTGATTGAGGTAGGAGTCAATGTCCCTAATGCGAGTGTGATGATTATTGAGAATGCCGAGCGTTTTGGTCTTAGCCAATTGCATCAATTGCGCGGTCGTGTAGGCCGTGGCGCAGAACAAAGTTATTGCATTTTGCTTACTAATGTGGAACAGAGCAAGGATACTCGCAAACGCATGGATATTATGGTGGCTACCAACGATGGTTTCCGCATAGCTGAAGCCGATCTCCAGTTGCGCGGTCCTGGTGATTTGGAAGGTACACAGCAATCGGGTTTACCATTTGAATTGCATATCGCAAGTCTCACCCAAGACGGCCAAATCCTAGACATAGCGCGTCAAGCAGCCATGGAGATTCTAGATGCCGATCCATTGCTAGAAGAAGTCCACAACCGTATATACAAACAGCGACTCGATTTTCTTCGAATCACTGCTGGTAATTGGGGAGAAATCTCGTAAATCTTGCACTCCTAAACTTCTATCCCCCTAAATTTCTAAACATTAGAAATGAGGTGGAGGTCCCATAGGTGGGCGACCACCGGACTCTATCATCTGTTGTTGCCATGCTGCACGACCTGTAGCTTTCAGTCCACCCATTCGATTGAGTTTATAGGTATAGGTCAGCATGAAGTAAGTAGGCAACGTATTAAATTTCTGATAACTTACACTATTCTCATTGACGGTTTGCACGATATTCTTCTTATCGTTCAACAGGTCATACACCTTGAGAGTCAAGGTCGAATTAGCCCAAGTCTTATCGATAGAGAAGTTCCAGATCAACTCATTGACATCGGTCAATCCCTCGTAACCATGGCGTGAGGTATAACTAATATCCGTAGCGATATTCCATGCTTTAGGCAAGTGGAAGGTCACATCACCCGAGATGATCCAATCACCCACATGGCTCACATTCTTCTTGTTGAGCGAGTTATGTGTCAGCGAATAGACATTGGTATTCTTCACTCCAATATCCACCAGTGAATGGGTAAAGCGAAGGGTCAAATCGCTACTCATACGGAAATTACCGGTTTTAGATGCATCGCCCAATGGCAGGGTGTTCGCTGCAATCATTTCTGCAATTTGGTCAGCATCCTGTTCGCGCAACACATATGCCACACGTTGGTTGTAACTCACAGCGGTGCGAGAGTGGAACTGGAACATCTTCTTGCAGAATGGAGTGTTCGACATAAAGTCTGCACCGATATTCCATGGTATCATATCCGCATTCACGGTTTGCAGATAGCGTTTACCTGTTTGATCGTAAATCGTATTGTTAACCAACGCATCTTGGGTGAGTGTAGCGCGCAATCCTGTCATAATACTAGAGAACTTCTCTTGGTTGAAACGCGAGTACATGGCAAAAATATTATGGTTAAACGCAGGATTCAATCCCAAGTTACCTACAGTCTCGTTCATCGCATCGGAGTTATTGCGCACAGGTTCCATTTGTTGAATAGTAGGTTCGCTCACACGACCACGGTAGTTGATACGTGCGAACTCTTTGCGACCGAACTTATACTTAAAGTTCACATTTGGTGACCAGTTGAATCGATTGTACAAAGTATCACGTTGTACAACACCACCATAGTAGGTCTGCGATTGGGTTTGAGTTGCCACCATTCTAGCACCAGCTGTCAAATCGATTTTCTCGCTCACCCAACGGTAGTTCAATTCCAATTGCTCTGAATAAATATTATTATTCAACTTATTGGAGAACTCTTCATCATACTCATATAGTCCCGTTGTAGTATTCATCGTATATTGATCCTTGATTGAATTACGGTTATTACCAAACAACGATAGGACTATTTCCAAGAAGTGATTCTTTTGATAGATAGGTTCTACATACGAAGTACGCAAGGAGTAGTTCACCGCATTGCTATTGGAGAGAGTGTATTGATTCACTAGTTCCATATCTTGCAGATTATCCCACGCTTTGGTGCTATCATTACCAACGGTATTGGTAAAGTTCATATTGGCGCGCAAGGTGAGTGTACGACCTGGTTTAGCAAACTTGTGGTTGTAAATCACTCGCATAGAAGCCTTGATCTCATCCTTAAAACTAAATTGCTTTTGCTCACCATCATTGATGCGTATGCTATCACGGTCGTAGATATACTCACTTGTTTTATCAGATTTACTGTGTGAGTAACTAATTTGTGGGCGAAGGATCAATTTGTTCATTGAGTCGATCTGATACTCCATCTCCAGACGCATTTGTGCATCCCAAGCATTTGTGAGTTTAAAGGTTGAGTCACGATCGATATAAGTTGCTTCCTCGCTATAACTCTCTTTGTTGGAGAGCGTACGAGTATCATTTTTTGAGTGGTTAATAGTCGCATCGCCACCCAATAGCAAGGATGTCTTGTCATCCTTCTTCTCAATTTTGCTATTGAGATCGATATTGGTATTCACACCCAAGTTCTCGCTAGCGGTCACACCTTGGTTCTGTCCACCAAACCATCCGCGACCACGGCGCGAACGAATCTCATTGGTGTTATTAGCGCCACCTACGATAGTAGTCTGGCTCTCGCCTAGCAATAGGTTCGTGAAGATATTAGCGTTATAACGTGCATCATTCTCTACAAAATGCTTCATACGTTCAGCATCGGTTTTACCATAGGCAGAATTGCCATAGTCAAACCAACCACCATCGTCCGTTACCATGTCGGCACCCAAACCACCAGAGTAGTTGCCAAACACGCCTTTCTTGCGGTCTTTCTTGAGACTCAGATTGATGATTCGCTCTGTATCTTCATCCTCGAAACCGGTCAGTTTAGCCATATCACTCTTCTCATCTATGACTTGAATCTTATCAATCATATCGGCAGGGATATTCTTGGTTGCGGTCTGCACGTCATCGCCAAAGAACTTCTTGCCGTCGATACGCACGGCTTTAATTTCCTCGCCATTGATGGTTACGTTACCCTCTTTATCCACCTCTACACCGTTCATTTTCTTGAGCAGTTCCTCTACGGTGGCGGTCTCTGACACTTGATAAGCAGCAGTGTTATACTCAATGGTATCTCCCTTGACGGTCATCTCAGCAGCTTTACCTTGTACACTTACCTCGGCTAGATGTTGCACTTGCTCCACCAAACGGATAGCAGGCAAATCCAAATCCTGCTGTTTCATCTCCACCCATTGGTCATGCTCGTTAAAACCTACGGACGATACGATCAGTTTGTACTTACCTGGACGGATATTGCTCAGGATAAACAATCCATCATCATAGGTCTGTGCACCTTGTACCAAGATAGAGTCAGGCATTCCTGCAGGAGGTGCAGGCATATTCGGCATACCGGCAGGAGGAGCAGGCATATCCTTTGGAGGAAATGCAAACAAACGCACAGTCGCCATCTCTATAGGCTGTCCATCTGTCTTGGAGAGGATGGTTCCTGACAATGTTTTTTGTGCCATAGCTGTCAGTGCTATAACCCAAAACACGAGTATAAAGGTTATCTTTTTCATATCTTTACCAAAAAAACTGCCTCCATAAATCGCTTATAGGGCAAAATAATACACAAGTGTATTATGACAAAAACTATGCCAAACAAAAATCGCTCCCCATTTCTGGAGAGCGATTTCTCATTGCCTTCGCCTATAACCTATAGCCTACAGCCCGAAGGGCGTCCTATATTAGCGAAGCAAATATTTGTTACCATTTTGGATAATGACTCCGCGGTAAGTTGCATCTACTTGGCGTCCAAGCACGTCGTACATAGGCATATCAAGATCCAATGCAGGGCGGATGACATTCTCTACATCTGTACCTACATTAGATTTCCAGATTGCATACACCGTACCCTTATAGCCCACAGGCAATACGGTGAGGGCATTACCCGTACCTTGGTTATTCTCATACCAACCTAAGAAGGTATCACCATCCTTGACAGGAGTTGGGATGGTATATGGTGAGCCAGTGATCCACTTAGGCAACTCTACCTCTACGAGGGTAGTGGTAGTAGTACCTTCGGTTGCACCATTTGCCTTTTGGTAAACAGGTCCCCACTTCTCTGGCTTACCCGCTTCAGCAAAGTCTGCAGATGCTGGCCATGCGCTGTGTTGTGATTGCAAGAAGAACGCAGCAATAGCATAGCGCCATGCGGCAGCAGTGAGGTCATCGGTCAGATCGCTTTGTACACTCATGATATAGGTTTGTAGCCATTTCCACTCTGCTTTGCCAAACACTGTTTGCACTTCGGCAGCGTTCAGTTTACCACAAATGATACGGCATGCACAAGGTGTGTCCCCACTGGTGTGTGGTTGACCCTCACCAGCAGTCTTAATCTCCTCCAAGGTGCCCAAGGTAGTCAAACCTGCAGCTGTCTTATAACTTGCCCACAACTCTTCTTGTGTAGGAACCTTCACATCAGTACCTGGTGTGGTAGTAGTTACTTCCTTCACCACTTTACCGCCATTGAGTACCCATTCTACGTCAGGCTCTTTGGCATCGCTCCAGATAGCATATACGGTGCCGTCGTAGCCAGCAGGGAGGGTAGTAAGTTTGGTACCTGTGAGATCGTTGGTGTCATACCAGCCAAGGAAGTCAGCTCCGTCTTTGACAGGCGTTGGGATGGTGTAATTAGCAGTAATCTTGCTTGGAAGGGTTACTTCTTGTGTAGAAGTAGCACCTGAATTGCTATGAGCTTCCTTGTATGCAGGACCCCAAACTTCAGGTTTACCAGCTGTGGTAAAGTCTTCGGTCACAGGGTACGCATCGTGTCTAGATTGCAAGAAGAATGCAGCTACGGCATAGCGCCAAGCAGCTGTAGCGCCATCTACGGTGAGGTCAGTTTCGATATCTGGCTGAATACCTGCGATATAATCGAAGAGCCATTTCCACTCTGCATTCTTATAGACTGCCTCCATCTTGGTATTATTGAGTTTTGTACAGATCACACGGCATGCACATGGTGTAGCTGCATCATTGTGAGGATTGCTAGCACCTGCGCTGATAATCTCAGCCAAAGTACCAAGAGCGGTGATATCAGCGGCAGTCTTGAAGTCGCCCCAGAGTTCCTCTTGAGTAGGCACTTTGACTGCATCAGCGCCAGTAACCTCTTTCAATACCTTACCGCCATTGAGTACCCATGTTACCTTAGCCTCACGCCAGATAGCATATACAGTACCCTTGTAGCCTACAGGGAGTGTCTTGAGCGCAGTGCCTGTACCAGCAGCGTTGTCATACCAACCGAGGAAGACATAACCTGTGCGGGTAGGAGTTGGGAGGGTATATGGGGTAGTCTCAATATAGTTAGGCAATGTTACTGATACACTACCTCCGTTCAACACCCAAGTCACGTCGCCCTTAGGAGTCTCTTGCCAAATAGCATAGAGTTTGCCTTTGAAGCCCACGGTGAGGGTAGTATATTTGGTACCAGTAGTATTGTTGGTGTTATACCAGCCAAGGAAGTCATATCCTTCCTTAATAGGAGTAGGAATGGTATAGCTGCTCGTAATCTTGCTTGGTAATGATGCAGACAAATTCTTTGCTACGCGATAATCATCGCCCCAAGCCTCTGGTTTACCAGCGGTAGAGAAGTCAGCGTGTTTAGGATAATTTGTTCGTGCAGTACTACAGTTTAAGAAACCAGACACAGCATAGCGCCACAATGGCTCCATAGCCTCATCAGAAGGATTGTTGGTCAAAGTGATGCCTTGTTCAGCAGAAACCTTCATGATATAATCACCCATCCATTTGAATGAAGACTTATCGTTGGTCATAATGTCACAAGCCTTAGTCATAAAGGTAGTAACGGCTGTAATTTCTTGATCTGCACGAGTCTCATTGTAGTATGTCTGATAGTACGTTTTGAGTTCTTCCCACAATTCTGCATTGGTAGGTACAGTGCCACCAGGAATGATACCACCGTTCAATTCCCATTCTACGTCAGGATCGATATCGCCTACGTTAGGCTCTGTACCTTGACCTGAGGTCAAGAAGATCTCGGTATAACTAGTCTCGTCAGCCTTTACAGTAATTTTCTCTACATAATCCTTATAACCGCTTGCGTGTACATACATAGTGTACTCACCTGGAACAAGATTCTCATAGACGAATACACCATTGTACTGATGGTCAGTAGTATAATAATCTTGGTTCTTGAGCATACGTGCTACGTGGTGGTAGCAGTTGGTCTTGATAACCTCATTTTTAGAGTTACGAAGAACAACTTTTGCACCATTAATTGGGTGATAAACGTCGTTAGTACCAGATTTTGGTTTATAGAAATTGTGAGTCAAAGTTTTCTCTTTGGTACGGATATATCCCATGATATAACCTTTGGTATCTTTATTTGGATTGCCATACCATGCTTGGATACCACGGTAGTGACGAATACCCTCTTGACGGCACCAATCAGGGTTCATAGCACGGTGACGTGCTGGACTGTATACGTGGAAATAACCCTCTACCAAGTAACCAGGATCACCATGTTTCAATACACCAAAGTAACCAGTATAGCCATTTACTGTAGAAGAACTACCCATTTGGGTAATATCACCGTAGATACCTGGGTTAGTCATACTCCAATAAGAGTTGTACTCCATCTTATTGTCGTGAACGATAAACATATATGGCCAAGCAGCAATAGCCATCTTATCACTATTCTTCACATATGGATTATAAGTTGGACGATTCATCGTACCACGGAAGAAATAGGATGGATAGTTCACATAAGCATTTCCGTAATCATCGGTAGCCGCAGCATTAGAGTGTACTGAGATGAAGTAATCTGAACCCCAGTTCTCTGACTCCATTGCGATAACAGAAAGTTTCTTATCGCATGTACTACCATTTTGCATACTGGTACCACCAGATTGGGTACGAGACATCTTCACAGTGTGACCTGCTTGTTTGAGTTTCTCCTCGAGGGCATAACATTTCCACATATTGGTGTTTGACTCCCAGAAACCGAGAGTATCACCATATGATTGGTAGTTAATGGTACGCATATTACGGCAGTTAGCCGTATTCCATGATCCGTGTCCTGCGTTCACATAAATCTTTGCTGCATTGACAGTCATGGCTGCTACGCAGAGAGCGAATATAGATAATAAAATCTTTTTCATAATCATATCCTCCTATTATTTCACATTCAACAAATAGGTTTTACCCTGCAAAGTAGAGAAAACCACTTTACCTTCTGCTGCGAATGGATACATAGCTACCATATCAGGACTGGTGAGTACTTGGCATTTACCATCCAGCGTGTATGCCATGATGGTAGATGAAGTAAAGAAGTGTCCATCATCTTGGTCATTCATAGCAATAATGATCTCGTTGTTGTACCATTGTGGTGCGCGACAATCCCAACCAACAAATTGGCTATTACGACCATCCACATCACATACAAAGCAACCCATCTCACTTACATAATAAAGAATCTTCTTTTGGTTTGGAGAGAGAGAAGCCCAAATATAGTTCACTTCATTACCTTGAGGGGCAATTTGAATCTTCTTACCATTCTTGGTAATGTACATCTCACACTCGCTATTGGTAAGCACCACTTTTGAACCAGGAGCGACCAACATATCGTTATTCACTTGTGCTTTAGCTACAACTTGCTTGGTATTGGCACTTAGATTTGCATTAACGATATTGTTGTAACGCAATTTATCTGCACCTGTAAAACGCTCACGGAATACGATCTCTTTACCATCACGGCTGAATTGTACATTAAAACCTGCACCTTCAGCATCGGTCAGTTTGGTCATAACACCGCTAGCAATGTCATAACGTTTTAAACCTTGGTTTGCACCATTTGTCATCAGGATATAGTCTCCGTTGGGACTAATACCTGCCACACGTGCATCTTCGTAAGATGCGCCTGGGAGTTCTTGCACGGATACTACTTCTAGGATCTGTGCACTTGCTAACATGCTTAGCACGCATGCTGCTACAAGCATAATTGTTTTTCGCATAGTTTTTAAATTTATAAGTATTGTGTTATTGTTTACCGGTTATAGTATACACTTTATCACCATGTAGAATAAATACTTGGTTATTGATTAATACTTTTTTAGGTTTATTAACAGAATCAATGTTAATAATATCGGTAGATACGCCATTATCCAACACGATTACCGCATAATCATATGCAGGCAACGCAGGTGATACCATAAAGTAACCATTCAAACCATTGAGTGTCACACTCTCTGTATGCTCTTGTAATTCTCCATCAACAATCTCAATAAGTTTATAATTTGCTTCTGGTGTCACACTTGCACGAATAAACAAACCACGGAATTCTACGCCATCTCCATTGGATTCTACTTCGACAGGATTAACGATATCTACATTGTAGAAGATAAAGTCAGTTACGATATCCTCTTTAGGTTTAATAATAAATGGCTGATTAGCAGGAATCTCCTCGTCTTCTTTGAGAAGGTGGAATTGGAGTTTAAGTTCGCTATCATTATTACTTGTCAGCACTACATTTGCCACATCGAAGATATATATTTCTGGCGTATTACCACCTTGTTCTGCATCAAAGATATGATTACCCTCGCGATCTGTCACTTGTTTGATTGTATTGGCTTTGATTGCAAATGGGAGAGAAACGGCATTATATACGCCTCCGGTCAAAGTACGTGTAACTGCCATATCACTCTTCTTTCCATCAAGGAGCAACACAAGATCATCTTGAGCGGTAATCGTTCTTCCACGAAGATCGATGGCACTGGTATCAGCTGTTTCGTTATATAATTCAAAGCCTTCCATCACACGCAACTCTAACCATCTAGCCCAAATATGGGTGCTATCCGCATAGTCTTGATCAAAGGTATTGTCTACGAGTTTAGACTCTTCACTTGCATGGTAATAACCATCTTCATTACCATAGCGCCAGTTCTCCAATACCCAACCATGACGTTTCACCTTAGGCATCACGGTGCCATCTAGCAAGTCTGTTGGGAATGTAGCATTCCACCATGTTTGCTCCCATTGCTCTGGTTGTCCTGCTGTAGCGAAAGCGTTTTGAGCAGCAAAGAAGTCAGTTACAGCTTGCTTCCAAGCCTCTTCACCCACAATGGTAGTGTCCACAGAGAGCATATAATCGCCCAACCATTTCCAAGTTGATTTATCATCAGTCAAGAGCGTTGTAAGTTTCGCTGTTTCAGCTTGCATATCCTCCTCAAACTGCTCCTGGAGATCCAAATTAGTCACTTGATAACCAACTGGGTATGGATGCCATGTCATACAGGATACAGGTACGATAGTAGCATAATCAAACACGATATTGGTATCCACAATGAAATATCCTCTCTCGCCAGACATAGTCACCGCCTCTGTCAACTGTACCAATGTACCATTATCAGCCACTGTAAGCACCTTAGTCTCTTCAGATGGAGTCAATTGACCTGGACTATGCCAACCAATGAAGCTGACTGCTTCGCTATTCTCTTGTGCTATAGGTCTTACTATCGTTACATTATGGAACACGATTTTACCTACCACATCTTCTTGTGGTGCAATGAGGAATGGAGTATTTGCAGGGATAATTTCATCCGTTTTTAAGGTATGAACCATCAATTGCAACTCGGTCAAACTATCTACTGGCACAACATCATATCGGTCATACACATATATTTTAGGCATCTTACCACCTTGTTGAGGATGGAATACATAGTTACCCGACTCATCTGTCACTTGCAAGAGTGTCTCACGACTGACAGCAAATGGGAGAGACATAGCATTGTAAACACCCGTATTAAAGGTATGCTTAACAGGTATATCTGTTGTCTTACCGTCCATCAACACGAGCAAATCTTCGGTAGTATTGATAGCCCACTCACGCAAATCTATAGCACTAGTATCTTCAGAATGCGCGTAAGTCTCGTATCCTTCATACAAACATACTTCCACCCATCTAACCCAAACATGAGTACTATCTAGTTTGCCCTCTTCAAGAGCATTATTCTTCACTTTGGAGTCCTCGCTGAAGTAATAGTAACCATCCTCATTACCATAGCGCCAATCTTCCAATACCCAACCATGTCGTTTCACCTTAGGCAATGCAGTGCCATTTGCCACTTCTGTAGGGAATGTCGCATTCCACCATTTTGACTCCCATTGCTTAGGTTGACCAGCAGTAGCAAAGGCATTTTGTGCGGCAAAGAAATCGGTTACAGCTTGTTGCCATGTACTTTCAGCATCTACGGTCTTGATATAATCACCGAGCCATTTCCAGTTGGATTCTGCACTAGTAAGCAGTGTTACCAAGTCTGTACCTACTGTATCTTCTACGAATTGATCTAGCAAGTCTTGGTTCGTCACCTGATATCCATTAGGGTAAGGGTGCCATGTAAACTCTGCCGGAATTTCAAACGCATATTGCTCACGTACAGTAGTCGTTTTCTCACCACAGTATGGCATAGCATACGCACGTACCATACCACCCGAACTACTTACTATATACAAGTTCTCAGCATAGTCCACTGCCATATCATTGAGGTTACGTCCCATACCTGAAGCTGTAATCTTCTGCCAATTTGGACGACCACTATTGCCATCCATTCGTGTCACACCTGCGCCACCACCATCGGTAGAGTTAACGATAAACACGTCAAACAAGCCATCGTATCCGCCACTATTATCCTTACCAGAAACGAGCCATGTATGATTAGCCGCATTGCAAGCTGAGTTATTATATGTAGACTTATAGATCACCATACCTGCACCGCCATAGAACTCAGAGTTGTAGTTCGTATAGTCAGCAGTTGTACCATCAAGTTTAACGTGTCCTAAGTTAGGTTCTTTGGTTTTGCCATTACCTTCCACGCCATCACTTCCGTCAGCACGACTTCCGCCAAACCAATAGCTACCATCCACACCATAACGCAAAGAGGTATACTCAAACACTAAACCGTATCCACCATTATTAAATGCAGGCACTGGTTTCAAGGCTCCCGATTTCACATTGTATTCATACGCACGGAAACCATTCATATCCAACCAAATACCTGCTTGATTGACAGTATAAAGCAAGAGAGTCACATCATCGCCAGTACCTTTCACATCCATACCACAGATAGGACCAATAAATTGCTCCACTCCATTTACATCTTTATAGGCGAAAGTATAGTTAGTACTTGTTTGTCCACTTACGAAACGGCGATAACCATGCAAAACAGGTGTCCATTTATTGAAATCATTTGCATCCACTTCCCAGACTGCTACACCATCTCGTTCGCCATTGGCATTTTGAGTGGTTTGGCGTTGGTGCATATCGTTGGAGCAAACGAAGATACGTCCCTCATCAGATACACGCACGCACCATGGTTGATATCCCTTACGTGCAAGTCCGCTGTATGTATTGTCGATCACCCACCATGAGAAGTCATAACCACCGGTATAACGAGTAGCATTTCGTAGTTGGAAATCCGCATCCAACACATACATACCTGCCAAACCTTTGGTAAAATACTCGGTCAACTCGCCTCCTTGTGCGTATTGATATGCTTCGTTTACAAAGATCTTACCGAAGTTTTTAGAGTTAGGATTCTTATCTACAGCGATACCATTAGGGTATTTAACGCGGTGTGAAAGCGAATACTCACGTGGAGCGGTATTGCTTCGATCGCCCTGTACAGTCACGGAAGCATAGAGTGCTTTACCCTTAGGTAGCTCTTTGCCGTTTTTGTCCAAACCAGAAGATAGGTCTATCGTAAAACTCTTGTTTTGACCTTGCTTGCACTCTGCTTTGCTCAAACCATGCACGTAATATTTTTTAGGATTAGCTTTGTCATCAGACAAATAGATTTGAATACCATCTGCATAGCCACCCTCACCATCTACATACGCATCCGCATTGAGTGAGAATTTCACAGTTAGTTTTTGAGTTGCCTCATCCCAACTAGAAGATAAGTCGTATGCATATGGGTTCAAACCAGAAGTACCCATTGCTTCATTGGTATCTGGTTCTGTTCCCTGACCTGCGGTCATAAAGATTTGCGTATACGTCGTTTCGTGAGCAGTCACCGTAACACTTTGCTTCACATCCGCATAGCCAGCACAATGCACAGAGATAGTATATGTACCAGGAGTCAAATCATCATATACAAAGACGCCATTGTAGTAGTTATCAGTAGTATAGATGCTCTTATTTTGATTACTCGCATCACGCGCTACATACTTATAGTTATCCGTCTTTATTATCTTACCGTTCACATCGCGCAATACAATCTTCGCGCCATTCAGTGGATAATAGATATCATTACCTGCACGACCAGTATAGTTAGTTTGGTTGATTTGTTTATCTTTGGTACGAACATACCCCATAATATAACCCTTGGTATCCTTAGCAGTACCATACATTTGTGTAAAACCACGGAAGTAGCGCAAGCCCTCTTGGCGGCACCAGTCAGGTTGCATAGCACGGTGACGAGCTGGTTGATAGGTATGGAAGTATCCCTCAACCAATGTACCTGGACGATCTTGAGTACGGAGTACACCGTAGTCCCAGCCGTTCATAGACATACCACCACGGATACATTTGCTGGTTGCAGAATAGTAGCTATAAGGTTCCATTCCTGAAGAGAAAATCTTGAAATGGTGATCCCATAGAATTTGCTCTCCCCATATACTTCCCGAATTGGTATCTGACCCATCATATCCTTTGTGAATAAACACTGGGTAGTTGGTTGTATATCCATCAACATGGGCGTTAGAGTGAATAGAGATAAAGTAGTCTGAGCCGTATGCTTGTGACTCCGCGCCAATCACGTGGAGGGCCTTGTCATAGACACTAGACTCCAACTCGTTGGTACCACCAGAGTAGCGACGAGACATTTTCACTTGATAACCTTTCTCAAGAAGTTTCTTCTCTAGGAAAAGGGCCTTCCACAAGTTGGTATTCGACTCAAAAAATCCTAAGGTATCGTTGCCTGAATAATAACCATTGGCATCATGCGCACCTACTGGGACATTAATTAGCCCCATATGACGGCAGTTAGCACTCCAAGAACCGTGACCTGGGTTGATATAAATCTTAACAGCCCATGCGCTAAGAGATAATAAGACGAATGATAATACAAGTAGAGTTTTTTTCATGACTTCTCTTTTAAGGTGTTATTTATTTTTAGCCTGCAAAATTACAAAAAAAATTGCATTTGCGCAAATAAAAATCCAAAAAAGATGAATTATCAACTAAAAAGTGCTAGAATTTCTAATTCTAGAGATTAGATATACTAGTCTTACCAGATAAACTAGTCTCTAGAAAAGAAGCAGCCCCTGCTAATTGCAGAGGCTGCTTGATGTATATTACTTGATTATCGATTAACGAAGCAAGTACTTGTTACCATTTTGGATAATGATACCACGATAGCTAGCATCCACTTGGCGACCCATTACATCGTACATAGGAGCATCCAAATCCAATGCTGGACGAACTACTTGCTCTACGTCTGTTGGAGTCAACATAGATTTCCAAATAGCGTAAACTGTACCGTCATAGCCAACAGGAAGAACAGTAAGTTGGTTACCCTTGTTGTCATTGGTGTCATACCAACCAACAAACTCGTCGCCGTCCTTAACTGGAGTTGGGATTGTGTAAGCAGCAGTGATCTTGCTTGGCAACTCTACCTCAACAAGCTCAGTCTTAGTCTCAGTTTGAGTACCACCGTGAGCTTTTTGATAAGCGCCACCCCATGCCTCTGGTTTACCAGCGGTAGCAAAGTCAGCGGTTGCTGGCCAACCAGTATGTTGAGATTGCATAAAGAATGATGCTACTGCGTAACGCCAATTTACACCTTCATTTGCAATGTCAGTTGTCAATTCTGGTACTGTACGTGTGCCAACAGCATTACCCTTTTGAGCATTTTGTGCAGTCATGATATAGTCGCGTAACCATGTCCACTCAGCTATTGCAAATACCTTTTGAAGGTTATCAAGTTGTAAGTTGCTATTGCCGCAGAAAGTAACATATGGAGTTTCCAATGCCTTAATCTCTTCCAAGGTGCCTAGATCGTCCAAATCGCCATCCACTGAAGCTGCAGCCTTGAAACTTGCCCACAACTCCTCTTGAGTAGGAATTGCCACATCGTTACCTGGAGTAGTAGTTGTAACCTCTTTCACTACTTTACCGCCATTGAGTACCCATGTTACTTTAGCCTCACGCCAGATAGCGTAAACAGTACCCTTGAAGCCTACAGGCAATGACTTGAGTGCTGTACCCTCGCCCTTAGCGTTGTCGTACCAACCGAGGAATACATAACCATCCTTAGTTGGGGTTGGCAATGCATATGCGCTGCCCTCGATCTTGTTAGGCAATGTAACAGAAACTTTACCACCGTTGAGTTCCCAAGTCACGTCACCCAACATATCGTTCCAGATAGCGTAAACGGTACCGTCATAACCAACAGGGAGAACAGTAAGTTTGTTACCTGTATTGTTGTTGGTGTCATACCAGCCTACGAAGGTAGTACCAGTCTTGGTTGGAGTTGGGATGGTGTAAGCAGAAGTGATCTTGGTTGGAAGAGTTACACCCTTACCATATTTCTCTTGGTAGAGAGGACCCCACTTCTCTGGTTTACCTGCAGTAGTAAAGTCTGCGTTACCGCTATAGTTAGATGTATTTTCAGGACTACAATTGAAGAATGCTTGTACAGCGAAACGCCATAGCACCTCAGTATCCAAGTTGCGACCAGCAGAAGTAGTTACCTGAGCAATATAATCACCCAACCATTTGTACTCAGAGCTTGCATCAGTCATAATCTTCTGAGCTTGAGTCATGAAAGTTGCCACAGCTGTAATAGGTTGATCTGCACGATTCTCGTTATAGAATGTCTTGTAATAAACCTTGAATGCATTCCACAATGAATCGTTGGTTGGAACCTCGGCTGCTTTTTGCATTTCACCACCGTTGAGTTCCCATGTTACTTTAGACTCGCGCCAGATAGCGTAAACAGAACCCTTGTAGCCAACAGGAAGTTGGGTCAACTTGTTACCAGAAGTGCTGTTTTGATCATACCAACCTACGAATACGTAGAGTGAACGTGTAGGAGTTGGGATGGTATAAGGAGCGTCAGTAATGTAGTTAGGAAGAGTAACAGATACAGAACCACCGTTCAATACCCAAGTTACATCGCCCTTAGGAGTCTCTTGCCAGAGAGCATAGAGAGTACCCTTCCAGCCTTTGGTCAATTTGGTATATTTGGTACCAGATGTGCTATTTTGGTCATACCAACCGAGGAAGTCATAACCATTTTTCACAGGTGTTGGGATAGTATAATCGCCTGTGATAGTGTATGGGAGATCAGCAGAGATACCCTTAGCTACACGATAGGCGTCGCCCCACTTCTCTGGTTTACCTGCGGTAGTAAAGTCAGCAGCTGCAGGCCAGCTTGTGCGTTTAGCGCTGCAATTCAAGAAACCAGACACAGCATAACGCCATGCAGCCTCCATACCGTCAGCAGCAGGATCGTCTGTCAAAGTAATACCTTGCTCAGCAGATACTTCCTTGATATAGTCACCCATCCATTTGAACTCAGACTTGCTGTCGGTCATGATCTTGCAAGCTTTGGTCATAAAGGTAGCCACATTGGCAATCTCTTGATCAGCACGAGTCTCGTTATAGTAAGAGGTATAGTAAGACTTCAACTCACTCCAGAGCTCAGCGTTGGTTGGCACTTTGCCACCAGGAACGATACCACCATTGAGTACCCATTTTACGTCAGGATCCAATGTAGGAGCGGTGTTAGGCTCTGTACCTTGACCAGCAGTTACAAACAATTGGGTATAGGTAGTAGTGTGAGCAGTTACAGTAACTTCTTGTACGAGATCTTTGTAGCCTTTGCAGTGTACATAGATTTTGTATTTACCAGGAGCGAGGTCGTCATAAACGAACACACCGTTGTAGTAGTTATCAGTAGTATAAATAGCTTGGCTCACGAAGTCACGAGCTACGTATTTGTAAGGGTCAGTTTTGATGAGTTCACCTTTTGCGTTACGGAGCACAACGCGAGCACCGTTCATAGGATAGTAGATATCGTTCGCAGAACGACCAGAGTAGTGAGTTTGGTTGATTTGTTTATCCTTGGTACGGATATAACCCATGATATAACCCTTGGTATCCTTAGCACTACCGTACATTTCGGTGAAACCACGCCAATAGCGAAGACCCTCTTGACGGCACCAGTCAGGTTGCATAGCACGGTGACGAGCTGGTTGGTAAGTGTGGAAATAACCCTCAACCAATGTACCTGGATATGAGTGACGGAGCACACCGTAGTCCCAACCATTCATAGACATACCACCTTGGATGTTCTTGTTATTGTTGTTGTAGTTAGGGTAGCTATTATTCTCTTGACCTTGGAGGAATATCTCATAGTGGTGAGTCCAGAGGATTTTCTCACCCCAAATACTACCAGAACATGTCTCGCTACCTGTATATCCACGGTGGATAAAGAGTGGGTAGTTGGTCACAGCACCATCTTGGTGAGCATTAGAGTGAACAGAAATAAAGTAGTTAGGGCCCCATGAGTTAGCCTCAGCAGCAATCACGTGGAGAGCTTTATCGTATGGACTGCTCTCTAGCTGACCTGTACCACCGCTATAACGGCGTGACATTTTTACAGTGTGACCTGCATCTTTCAATTTTTTCTCAAGATAAAGTGATTTCCAAAGGTTGGTGTTTGACTCCCAGAAACCGAGGGTGTCACCATAGCTTGGATAGTTGATAAGCAACATGTTACGGCACTCACTAGTCCAAGAACCGTGACCTGGATTGACATAAATTTTAGCTGCACTAGCAGACATTATCACTGCGCAAAGTGCAAATATGGATAATAATAACTTTTTCATATTACTTGCCTTTAAACTTTAAACTTTAAACTTACTTTACAGTCATCATATAGGCAGTACCCTTCTCCAAATCAGTGAAGACAATCTTTCCATCAATTGAATATGGATAAGAAGCCATGATTGACTTGTCGGTCAATGTTTGACGTTTGCCATCGAGTGTATAAGCCTCAATCACAGAAGAGGTAAAGTTGTGACCATTATCCTCAGCACGCATGCTGATAAGGGTATTGTTGTCATACCATTGAGCTGCTGTACAGTGGAAACCAATGAATTGGTTATTTTCGCCCTTGAGGTCGCAAACGAAGCAGCCGCGCTCACCTACGTAGTAGCAGATCTTAGTTTGGTCTGGTGAAAGGGAAGCCCAGATATAGATATAATCCAAACCAATTGGAGCAATAAGAATCTTTTTGCCGTTCTTGGTGAGGTAGATCATACCCTCCTCGTTGGTCAAGACAGCACTAGCTGAAGAGGTAGAAACATAACTTTTGTCTACCTTAGCCAAACCTTTTGCCACAGTGGTGGTTTGTTTTGAAACCATGTCCATTTTCATCATGTTGCTACGAACATTCTTTTTTTCATCCAAGAACAACTCTTGGTAAGCAACCTCTTTGCCATCTTGGCTGAGTTGCAGATTAACAGCAGCACCAGGAGCCTCAGAGATCTTGGTCAATTGGCCAGTTGCTACGTCATAACGTTGAAGACCGATACCACCTTGTTCGGTCATCAAAATGTAATCGCCAGCAGGGCTGACAGCTGCTACTTGAGCTCTCTCGAAAGATGCTCCAGGCAGTTCTTGCACAGATTGTACTTCAAAAATCTGTGCGCTTGCGAGCATGCTCATCACGCATGCTGCTACAAGAAGAAATGTTTTTTTCATACGAAATGATATTAAATTGTTAAATAAAAATTGAGTTTTTTCTCTATTATACACACCAAAAATGTCAAATCATATGGTGAAAATCTATATTTAAACCACGATTTTGACAAATTCGGTGTGCAAAGGTAATACTTTTTTTCGAAAGCACAAACGTTTGCACCCAAAAAAAACACAAAATATGTTGCAGAACATAAAATTAGACCGCTGCGCTGTTAGATTTTAGACCGCTTTGCTGTTAGAGGTTAGATTATATGGTTACCCCATTAAAAGCAATCAGCAAACCTCCCTTGGAAGTTTGCTGATTTACCCTCGCCTTTCGCCTATAACCTTTCGCCTCTCGCCTCAACGTCCTACAACCTCGCCCGTAATACTATATAAGGTTTCGCCCACGCGTATGTACACGCGACCTTCACGCATAAGTTTCTCCACATCTACTGTCTTACCATCTACCACCATCTCAGTGCCTGTTGCAGAAGGTTTCTTAAAGTTCAATAGAGATATGGTATTGGTGATATCTTTCTTCATTTGGAAATATGAGCGGAAGCCGCGGAATGTACCGCCATCTATCTCCGCTAGACGGTTCTCTGCTACCACCATAAATCTAGGATAAGCAGTAGGTTCATCCATATTCACTTGAGGGAAAGTACCGATAAAATCGGCATAATCGCCCGTATTTACCACATTACCTTGCATTTTTTCAAACTTAACAGATTCAAATTGCTTCACCTCAAACACATCCTCTTTAGGTTGTATCAGATATGGCACACCCGCCTCAATAGAAGTCACCTCAACAAAATCAAAGTATAGATGTTGTTCGCCTCCTACTTCTTCTAGTCTAGCCTTATCGAATTTCATCACTTGGGCTCCCTCATATGGCGTGCCGCTTAGACTGCTGAGACTAAATGGCAAACAAATGCTGTTAAATGATCCCGTCTGCAATGTTCGATAAAAGTCTAGGGTACAGTTCTTAGGACTTATTATATATGGATCTACCACTGGTTCTACATCGTCTTGATTCATACCCTCTTGGCTCAAACGTTCTGGAATAAACACGCAACTATTAGGTGCTTGAATCTCCTGTGCATTCACACGATTAGGATAAGGCATAGTGTAAACCACCAAATCTTGGCTATGACCAAAATAGGTAGCACCAGCTGTTGTTATCAGGTTACCCGCATAATCAAAGCACATTGAAGTGATGGTTCCTGTTTTACGTGATGATCCTGAAATAGTAGTTTTAGTGCCAGCAGAAGTATATGTCTTATAGTGTGTTACCGTAGGGGTATTGCCAGACCAAGTCACTTTGAGTTGCGCAATATCACCGGTATGTTGCACCATAAATAGATAATCTACACCATTGATTTTACGATAGGTCATACCCGCACCTGGAGCAGATTGAACAGGACTAGTAGTCTTTTGAGTCAGGTCGCTAGCTTCATTAAAATCGTATTTTGTATACTCATTACCTACTTTGTTCGTGTAATTAATACCCTTGGTGGTACAAGAAGTCCAGGTTCTAGTGCTAGAGCCATATGGCACAAACGAGATCAAGTAGTTCTCCAAGTTGTCTGGCAACGCATGGGCTTTCGTCTTATTTTTCTGCCATTCCTCGATGGTTTTTTGTACGTCATTTTCACGGTGTTGTACCATCCAAATACCTTTATCCATAGCTGCAATAGAGATATTACCATTACCATCACCCATACCTAATGAGCGTTGAATAGTACCATTCGTTTCGGACAGCAACACATTATCTGGTGTACCTAAAACATATTCTTTAAATCCATTCCAACCATAGATTGATGTATTGGCTTGGTTAGCATGGTCATAGATATAGCCTTTCCACTTCAAACCTTGCTCCAAGTGGAATCCAAACTCACCGTATGTATTCATACCATAGAGTTTTAGGTTACCACTATGATTCCAGATAGCCACACCACTAGATGTCTCATATTTGTCTTTTAGGAATTGTTGCAACACAATCTCGTTACCAGTTTGACTCTTAG
>JBGVEC010000047.1:0-59654 GCA_045119815.1 Paludibacteraceae bacterium
AACTCATACCACAATGACTTAGAGAAGTTATAAATGAAGGCCTTGCTCGCATTATAGGATTGTATACCTGGCATAGCCATCCATGCAGACATAGAAGACATATTGAGGATATATCCCTTGCGACGTGGCTTGCCACAGATCTTTTGCGCTTGTTCCTCGGCTGTGAGTTCACGATTGATCATATCCTCTCCGAACAATCGACAGAGTTTTGCTACTGTCATGACATGGAGATTAAGAATCAGTTCAATGCGGCGCAATTGTGTCTCGCAGTATGGATTGAAGAAGAACACACCTGCGTTATTAATGAGGATATCTACTTCTAGGTTATTATCCTTGCAGTATTGGTATACCAATTCTGCAGAGTCTTGCTTACTCAAATCGGCATAAAGCGGAATAGTTTTCACGCCAAATTGAGCAGCGAGATCAGCGGCTACTTGTTGGAGTTCTGCCTCTTGGTTGCTAACTAACAGAAGATCCGTATGATAATCGCGCGCAAGTTGGGTGGCATATTGCAGACCAATACCCGATGATGCGCCTGTAACGAGTGCGAGCATGTATTTTTTTAGTTGAAAGTTTATAGTTGAAAGTTTAAAGGCAGGGCGGCTATGCCGCAGTACTTCGCCTATAACCTATAGCGTAGCGTCCTATAGCCTCAAAGAGGCGTTCTATAACCTACTTTTCAGGATACCACATTTGTTCGTACTTGAGGGCTTCCTTCTTGAGGTATGCAGGAATATCCTTGTCGCACTCGTGGCACTTCATATCGAGGGTGTACATACGCGCAACGCAATAGTTAGAGCGTTTGCACTCAGAGTGATATTGCTCCTCGCGCATCTTGTTCACGAAATCCGTGTCGCGCACCAAAGCATGTCCAATCTGCACAAAATCAAAGCCTTCTGCGAGAGCCGTCTCAGCATTCTCACGTCCCATGACACCACCTACATAAATGAGTGGCATCTTCAATGCCTTGCGGAATTGCTTAGCTGTATCGAGGAAGAAGAGCTCTTTGAATGGCACAGTAGGAATCATCAAGTGACCTACGAAACGCAATGCGAGGCGCAACCACCAGAAAGACCATGGATTCATGTAGTGAGCCAAGGTCTTGATTGGCATAGCACCACCCATGACGGTGAAAGGAGCTTTGCTCACGAAGCCCGCAGTAAGAACGAGTGCATGCACACCATGCTTCTCAATCTCTTGTGCTATACGAATGCACTCCTCAACTTTCAAGCCAGACTTAAAGCCATCGTACATATTGGTCTTCACAACCACCGCCATATCATCGCCAGCATGCTCCATCACTTCTGCCATCACTTCGTTCATGAAGCGCATACGATTCTCCAATGATCCTCCGTACTCATCGCGACGGCGGTTGGTGTATGGAGAGAGGAATTGTGAAATCAAATAACCGTGACCCGCGTGAATCTCCACGCAATCAAAACCGCACTCGCGGCAGAAGTCCACAGCGTGACCAAACGCCTTGACGATCTCCTTGATCTCCTCTTTCTTGAGTTTGCGGTGGAGAGTTGGCGAATAGAGGTTGAAGCCTGTACTCGCACCTACTGGGAGGCAGTTGCAGGTATAGAAGTGGGTCATATTACCACAGTGACCCAACTGAATACTTGCTTTCGCACCCTCTGCGTGGATGCCGTCGGTGAGCTTCTTCAAGTCCTCTTTGATCTCATCGTGGATATAGAGCTGACCGTCAAAAGATACACCTGAACGAGTAACAGAGCAATAGGCTACTGTAGTCATTGCAGCACCACCACGGGCTACTGCAGTATGATAATTATAGAGATCTTGACTAGGTTTGTTACCATATGCCATGTTCTCAAATGCAGCAGAACGAATAGCACGGTTACGCAAGGTGATAGGTCCGAGTTTACACTCGGTGAACAACAGATTGCTCATTTAATTTTGAATTATAAATTATGAAATCAATAAATAAACGGAATGATTCGTTTGAGTTTTTTCTCGTCGAATTCTCCTGCGAATTCTTTCTTGTAGCGATGATAGATAGAGTTCGCGCGAGGAACGAGGTTGCAGCATGAGAACCAGAAGAAACTCAATCCTGCCCATGACCAGGTAAGAATAGCAAAACCGAGCCACTCAGTAATCTCACCAAGGTAGTTAGCGCTAGTAACGAACTTGTACATACCTTTCTTAGGTAAATAGTGATTGGTATCACCTGGCTTGCGCAAGTGACGAATCACATGGTCTGAGTGCATATTAATGACCCAACCCATGAAGAATATCGCTACACCTAATAAGAAACGCCAGTCGGTAAGCCAACTTGTTGCATATGGCGAGAACTGAGGTGCAAGGTGGAAGAGCCAATAGCCTTGTATATAACCATTTACGAGATTCCATATCACAGAGAATGCCATGATGATAATAGGCATTTTGCTATTGCCTTTGAGCAAAAATGGGAAAATAAATGATCGTTGGAAATAGTGGAATTGGAATATCAAAAAGAAGATCAAGTATGGCAGTTGAAATTTGACTTCCGACTGTGCCCAAAGATATAACATCACAAAGAAGACGGGCATCTCCATGAGACACCATCCTACCTTATTATTGATAGCAGGACCCCATTTCTCAGTACGCATTTTACCATATCCCGCATCCACAAAATATAGTGCAACAAACACCACTAATCCTACTAAAAAGAGGATAAAGAGAAAATTATGAAATGATTCCAAAGCAGTAGATATTTCCATAAGCATTTTTTTTGAGGGTTACTAGGCTATGAGCGATAAAGCGATAGACTAGAACACAAATTGGTTTGCAAAGATACTAAGTTTTTTTCAAACAACCAAATATTTATTAATATATGTTATACTTTTCTATGTTTTTGACTAATAAATAGTCCAATTATAATAATTATTATCCCTATCCACTTCCATAATGGAAGTTGCTCGCTGAAGAACATCCACATCATCAAAGCCGTAAAAACGGGGCGTATATTATTAAATATGTTCGCGCGCGTGACACCGATATAGCGTACTGTGTAACAAAACAAAATGAACGCTGTCACAGAAGCTAAAACGGCAAGATAGAGGACGGAGAGTATAGGGGTCAGGAGTTCAGAAGTTGAGGTGTTTAGGAGTTCAGGAGCTGAGGAGTTCAATAATTGGTTTCCACCCCACAAAACATAGAATAGAACCAACGATATGGACTGTACATAGAAAACAATAGTGAGTGGAGAATATTGTGGTGGTATTCTGCGAAGTACTACACTATAACCAACTGAGCAACTGACAGTTAGAATAGCCAAGAATATTCCCCAAGGATTGCCTATTGCAAAATTATCGCTCCCCACCAGCAGCAATAGTAACATACCTAATGTGGAAACAATAATACCTAGGATATTGTAGCGTGTCACTTGTTCGCGAAGAATAACCCAAGCAAAAATAGGCGCCAGGATTGGTTGGGTACTGAGCATAGCCTCCGCAATGGTAGGTGAAGCAAAACTCTGATAGGTGTATGTCTCGAAAATAAAGTACAGGAAAGGTTGTAGTAGTCCGCCAAAGAGAAAGAGTGGAAGATCTTTCTTCTCTACCCTTTGCAGTCCAACAATATCGTTACCACGAAAAATCCATCCTACACACAGCATCAACACAACGGCTATGGAGAAGCGTAGAACAATGAGTGTCAGAGGATTAAAGACAAGTAGAGCCTCTTTAACAGCAATACCTGCGCCCGCCCAAATGAGCATAGCGCAGATAATAGCTATATATGGTATGAGTTTTTTGATCATGCCTTAGTTCTACGCGCCTTGCGGGCAGTGCGTCGTTGGGTGCGTTTCTGTTGGCGTTCTTTGATGTTATCATCAATGGTGTTAGCAAACTCCATGATCTTATCCGATAGCGTCTCTGTGCGTTCTATCTGATCAAACTTGCGACGGCGTTTGTCGTCTTGCATAAGAAGATTGAATTTGAATTGCCCATCTCGGAAACCATCACGCAGGCACGCAGCTTTGAAACGTGCATATGCATTGCTGAGCAAGATATGTGCTTGTGGCTCTTTGAGACGGAACGAAGCACGCTTAGATTCGTATTCGTTGTTGATTTCTTGTAACTTGCGATCTACCACTTTGGTAAATTCATCCGCCGTCTCTTGGTCAATATCCTCATTGACAAACTCATAGTAGAAATGGTACTTTGACTCGCGTACATCCGCAAAACCCACGAAGAACTTGGTCTTAACATCCATTAGTTCTTCCGCCTTGTGTACCGCATCAATGAATTGTGGCTCATAGAGTTTCTCTCCTGTCATAGACACAATGCCATTAACTTTGGACACCATATGTACGGTGGGCGTGTTGTAGAACTTGCCTCCGACCTCTACGAGATCGTTCATATTATAACGGAAGAGACCCGAATAGGTTGTTACATAAGCACAATATCGTTTGCCTATCTCGAGTTCATGGATCTGCAAGAAATGTTTGTGTGGATTATCCAACTCACTCTCTTCCACAAACTCATAGTAATGGAAGTGTGGGAATAGGACAGATTCGTTGGTATCATCTAGTGAGAAACCAAAGCGGCACTCTGTGGCGATATATCCCAGTTCTTGGTAGAAAGTCTTGTCCCAATTGAATTGGTCCATGTATTTCTCCATATAAATTTTGGTATTACCACATTTCCAAGTAGATAGGAGTTGCAACCATGGCCAAAAGTGCTTTGGCTCCAATTTGCCATGCTCTTTGAGCAATTGGCGTAGTTCTTCCGCACGTTGGGGTTGTGGAGACATATATGCATGTAACTCCTCACGGATATATTCAGAGATTTCGAAATTCCAACTCAATGTACCATTCTCAATATCATCAATCATTTCTTCTACATTCTCGTTGAGTGTGCGAAGAAGTTCAAGAATAGTAGACGGATTGGCAGTTGCCCATAGTGTAACATCGCGATATTGCATCGCCAATCGCATCAACGTATAGTTGCGAGCAGCGTAATCGTCAATAGACATCACACACGCAGGTGCAGTATAGTGTTTTTTTATGATTTTAGGCACATCACGCACCAGCACGCCAGAGACAGAGCCATAGATAGTACCATCGGGTGCATATCCCTCCAGTTCCTTGCCAACAGTAGTAAAAAGATGACCACCAAAAATGCGACTTCGATGGCAAATGAAGTTCCAAATCCAAATATGGGTCATCTTGCCATAGACATCCTTGAGATACTTATGCGTCATAGGTACCCACTTAGGTTCTGCGGTAGTACCTGAAGTTGTTGCATACATATCAGGTTTGCCAGGGAAGAGGACATTCTCTTCGCCGTTCTTATGGCGCTCTACATATGGACGCAAGGTCTCAAAACTGTCATTTACAGGCACATACATACGATATAAGCGGAACAAGTCCTCTGCATTAGTAGCAGATAAAATACGGTCAAAATGGTGCTCTCTACCATAGACTGTATCTTTGGAAATCGTCAGAATGTCACGCAATGTCCTTTCGGCGGCATGCTTAGGGTGCTTATTCCAATAATTCAAACGTAATCTCTGTGTTCCACCTACGAGACAGAGTGCTGTATTTATCAGCCAAGGATAAGGCAGGACATTACCTTGGTCATCAATATATGTTTTTCGTTTCATAAATTATAGTTTGGATCACCTTTGTTCGGGATTCAACTCCTCTAATTGTGAACTGATATTGTTGTATCTTTGTGCGAATTGCGTTTTTTGTCTTTATAGAATGGCAGTAGCACAAAATAATTAATCACTCCTGCTAACGCAATTGCTACCAATCCTGACCACTCTTCTGACATATGTAGCCATATGAGTACATTGAGTAATAGCATTTGAATAAAATAGTTGAGGGTACGTCCAAATAAAAAGCCGCCTACATTCTTCAGCGATGGACGTACTCTAAAGGTATAGAAACTTGTCAAGAAATAGTTGCACACCATCTCTACAATAAATCCAATGGTAAAAGCTAACGAAGTGAGGACAGGTATGTCAGGATAATGATTCTGAAAAACCTCTAACAATAAATAATAAACACCATACTGCAAGCCCGTTCCGAATGCTCCTACGAGCACGAAACGAACTGCAGAACGGTATTTCTTGGGCAAATGCCCTGTTAGGGTCTTCATTGATTCTAGTTGGCTAGTTGTACTAGTGTTGCTAGATATACTAGTTGGTTAGCAAAGCGCCGCCAACATCTCCTCCATAGCAGCAGCCAGTCCTTCGGCGTTTCGGCCACCAGCAGTAGCCATCCATGCTTGACCGCCACCACCACCTTGGATGTTCTTGGCAGCAGACTTAATGATTTGTCCAGCGTTTTTGCCTGCATCTACTAATGCTTGTGACAACACTACGCTAATCATTGGTTTACCCTCTTGCTGAGTTGCACCAACGAGTGCGTACTTACCCTCTGGGAACTTAGTCTTGAGGATTGCAGGCACTTGACGAAGTACATTGTGGTCAGCCTCGCCTTCTAGACGGATGAGGTTAATACCGTTATAATCTACTGATTTAGCTAAGAGTTCATCGCAGTAACGAGCGATCTTCTCAGCCATAAAGCCCTCAATTTGCTTCTTGAGGTCAGCATTCTCCTCAATAGCTTTGCGGATAGCACCTGCTAGGTCTGGAGCATTGTTGAACATACCACGCAAGTTATTCAAAGTATCCACTTGCTTGTAGTAGAGTTCGTCAGCTTTCTCAGCAGTTACCGCTTCAATACGACGGATACCAGCAGCAACACTAGTCTCCATTACTATACGGAGCGCACCAATCTTACCTGTAGAAGCCACGTGGCAACCACCACATAGCTCTACGGATGGACCAAACTTGATCACGCGCACATCATCACCGTACTTTTCGCCAAAGAGTGCCATTGCACCCATAGCTTTTGCCTCCTCAATAGGAGTATGACGACTCTCTTCGAGTGCTAAGTCTTGACGGATGATCTTGTTAGCCAAGATCTCAGCCTCGCGCAATTGCTCAGGAGTTACTTTTTGGAAGTGTGAGAAGTCAAAACGCAAGCTATCAGCAGTCACATAACTACCCTTTTGCTCCACGTGCTCGCCCAATACTTGGCGCAAGGCGTAGTGGATGATGTGGGTAGCAGAGTGGTTGCAAGCAATAGCTTGACGGCGATCGGTATCTACAGTTGCTACTAGTACACCCTCAATGCCTTCTGGCAATTCTGCACACAGATGTACAGGCAAGTTATTCTCTTTTTTGGTATCCAATACGCGCACGTTGCCGAGTATGCCAGTATCACCTATCTCACCACCCATCTCTGCGTAGAATGGAGTCTTGGTAAGCACCACTTGGTAGAAGTCTTTACCCTTTTGGTTTACCTTACGATAACGCAAAACCTTGGTCTCACAACTGAGAATATCGTATCCTACAAACTCTGTGTCGCCTTCGCTGAGTTCTACCCAGTCGCCCAACTCTTGTTTGTTGGCTTGACGACCCATTTCTTTTTGACGCTCAAGAGCCTTGTTGTACTCCTCTTCGTTGGTGGTGAAACCATTCTCGCTGAGAATCAGTTGAGTCAAGTCAAGTGGGAAACCATAGGTGTCTTTCAAGGTGAACACATCTACACCAGAAATCTCTTTGCCTTTAGCCTCTTTCATGAGTTTATCAAGCAAACTGATACCCTTGTCTAGCGTACGGAGGAATCCGTCCTCTTCGCTCTTGATGACAGGAGTGATTTGTCCTTCTTGCTTCACGAGTTCAGGGTAAGCCTCGCCCATGTCTGCGATAAGTTGTGGTACGAGCTTGTACATAAATGCCTCGCGTTGACCAAGGAAAGTATAGCCATAGCGCACAGCACGGCGCAAGATACGACGAATGACATAACCAGCTTTCTCGTTGCTAGGTAACTGTCCATCCGCAATAGCGAAAGCGATAGTACGAATATGGTCGGCGATCACACGCATAGCCACGTCTACTTTCTCCTCTTTGCCGTATTCTACTCCACAAATCTCGCCAATCTTGCGGAGCATTGGTTGGAAGACATCGGTGTCGTAGTTGGATTGTTTGCCTTGCATGGTGCGCACGAGACGCTCAAAGCCCATACCTGTATCGATCACATTGTATGGAAGCGAGTCGAGTGAGCCATCGGCTTTGCGGTTGTATTGCATAAACACGAGGTTCCAAATCTCAATGACTTGTGGGTGATCTTTGTTCACGAGTTCACGACCAGAAACAGCTGCTTTCTCCTCTTCGCTACGACTATCTACATGGATCTCTGAGCAAGGGCCGCAAGGACCGGTGTCGCCCATCTCCCAGAAGTTATCGTGCTTGTTACCATCGAGGATATGATCAGCAGGCAAGTGCTTTGCCCAAATAGATGCAGCCTCATTATCACGCTCAATACCTTCCTCTGGCGAACCTTCAAAGACAGTTACATAGAGGTTTTTAGGGACTATTCTGAGTACATCAACGAGATACTCCCATGCCATGTCAATAGCGCCCTCTTTTAAGTAGTCGCCAAACGACCAGTTGCCAAGCATCTCGAACATGGTGTGGTGGTAGGTATCGTGACCTACTTCCTCCAAGTCGTTGTGCTTACCGCTCACGCGAAGACACTTCTGCGAGTCCGCTACGCGAGGATATTGAATAGGGTCGTTGCCGAGGATGATACCCTTCCATGGGTTCATACCTGCATTGGTAAACATCAGTGTTGGGTCATCTTTGATAACCATTGGTGCTGAAGGTACAATCTTGTGTCCCTTCTTCTCAAAATAATCCAAAAAGGATTGCCTAATTTCTTGACTTGTCATATTAATCTTGTGGTATAAATTTCTCTACTTTATATTCTTTCTTCACTTCTTTGCGCTCTACAATCAGTTGATTGGCCAATAGTTCGGTATTTTCTTTACGCGTTTTTAGCACATCTATTGCAGTATATAGAGCATGTAACATACTTGTCGCATCGGCTTCATTTTTACCTGCTATATCATAAGCCGTTCCGTGATCTGGCGATGTGCGCACCACGCGCAAACCAGCGGTATAGTTCACACCGCTCATATCCAGCGCCTTGAATGGAGCTAAACCCTGATCATGATACATAGCTAGCACGGCATCAAAGTGATTGTACTGTCCAGCACCAAAGAACCCATCTGCTGAATATGGGCCGAACGCCCAAATACCTTGCTCTTGTGCCTTAGCAATAGCGGGACGAATCACTTCTTGCTCTTCTTTGCCAATCAAACCATTGTCGCCTGCATGTGGGTTAAGCGCCAATACAGCAATGCGTGGTTTGCGGCATGAGAAATCAACTTGAAGAGAATTATTGAGAACTGCTAATTTGGATAGGATATTTTCTATGGTGATTTTCTCGCTAATCTGCGAAATAGGTGTGTGATTACAAACGAGTGCTACTCGCATCCGCTCGCTAAGCATCATCATCAAACTATCTGTTTCTCCCGCAAAATAATGGGTTAAATACTCTGTGTGTCCAGAGTAATGAAACTTATCGCTTTGGATATTATCTTTGTTGATAGGAGCAGTCACTATAGCATCAACTAATCCTTGTTGTAGATCACCCGTAGCGCGTTGAAGACTTAGGAAAGCTGCTTGTCCGGCTTCAGGGGTGGACTGTCCTATTTGCACAGGAGTATCATCGCTATAGCAAGTAATAAGGTTGAGTCGTCCATCCTTTGCTTGCTTAGGTGACTCGATGATGTTCCATTGGATATTGTGGAATTCTTCCGTGAGAGTCTTAGCATATTGGCGTGCTATCTTAGCGTTGCCGTACACGATAGGACGACAAATCTCACAAATATGCGGATTGATCAAACTCTTGAGGATAATCTCGTACCCTACTCCGTTGATATCACCTGCTGTTATTGCAATTATTGGTTTCATATACCTTGCCTTTAAACTCTAAACTTTAAACTTTAATCTATCTGTGTTACTTTGTCGTATTGCAGTTTTTCAAAATCGAATGGCTTGCGCTCTTCGTTCTTATATCCGAGCGACATTACGCAGAGCACAGTAAAGTTCTCTGGGAGATTGGTCAACTTGCGCACCAAATCCTCAGCACCTTCCCTTTGATATACATGGCACCAGCATGCGCCTAAACCTTGGTCAGCTGCTGCAAGCCAAATATTCTGTGCTGCGATTGCTGCATCGCATTGCCATGTGTCAATTACACTAGTATCTGCAGCCACTACGATACCCGCCATAGCGGTATCAAACATACCACTTCCGTAGGTACGACACCCCGCTAATTGACGAAGAATCTCTTCATTTTTTATTACTACAAAATGCCAAGGATTCATTCTTTTGCCCGCAGGAGACATCAATGCACAGCGGATGATATAATCCAATTTCTCTTGCTCTACAGCTTGATCGGTGTATTTTCTATACGAACGCCTTAACTGGCATAAACTCTGAAAATCTTGCATAAATCTCTTGTTTATTAATTTATTAATAACCATTATACACAAAAAGCGCACAAAGGTACGAAAAATATCGCATATATGCAAGAAAAATCGCAGAAAGTTAATATTTCTGCGATTTTATTAAGATTTATGTGAATATCAATATTACATTCGAAGTTTGAATCCCGAGAGGATTGTGTCGGGTTTGAAAGAGAAGACGCTAGCCATCTCACCTGCCATACAAAAACCGCAGGCACGACATTGCTCGGTGCCATAGCCAAGGCATAGGCCACGAGAACCGTCGGTATAAATGAAATTGGTCACAAAACACTCCTTGCCCAATTGAATCTTACCTAACATATTGCGTTTCATGAGTTTAAGCCCAGAACGAGAATTCATAATAGGGTAACCACGGCGCTTATATTCCAGCACTTTGTCGATAATCTCAATCTCTTTTTCCTTTGGTAGCTTTAGATATTCAGTTCCAAGATAAGGAGTATGAAAATTGATAGAAATCTGCTCAATGGCTGGATTATTTTTAGCATATTCTATAGCAGCATCTACAGACTCATAGTTGAGTGCATTGACCACCATATTGACACAGATATGTTTGAAACCTGAAGCAGCAATATTTTTCTCCAAACGAGCAAAAGTACCCTCACCACGAACGCGATCGTGGTACTCACCTACTCCATCCATACTCACCCAAATAGACTGTGGGTGAATCCAAGAAAAATCTTGTTGGGCATTGGTGGTAACGGTAATGGAGAAGAAGCCGATCTCTAGAGCGGCGTCAATAAGATCGTTGATAGTGCGTCCATCTTGCTTCCAGAGCGTAGGTTCGCCACCTTCAAGGTCAATGAAACGCGAGCCTAGTTCGTAGCTATAACGCATGTCAGCTACAATATCGTCGAAGGAACGTTGGCGGTTGCCTGCACTGCCATAGACCGAGCAATGTTTGCAACGGAGATTACATTTGTCTGTGATGAAGAGGACCGTCTGCAATGGAGCACGACGACCGAAAAATCGTGCACGAACGAACCATTGTGCGAGGTAGAAATAATGTAGGATATTCATTGTAAAAATGAAATTATCTATTTTACAGAATTAGTTGTAATACAATCACTTAATAATCAATGTGACAATAATCACGATAAGGCAGAAGAACGTGCAAATATTACGTGCTAAGAGCCAACGGAACAAAAACCAATCCATGCCCGCCTTGACATAATTATCCCAGTCACCCATAGGACCCATCCACCAACGAGGCGTATCATTACGAGGTAAACCATAGGCAAACAATCGAGTAGAATGAATCAAGAATATAGACATTGGCAAGGTCAACAACGTGAACAAATACCAAGCACTCCACCAACCCATTGCAATACCTAATACAAGCATCGCAAAAGGCACCAACGCAAAGAAACCTATGAAGACAATCATAGCCGCTTTGTTTTTGAGCAAACGAGCGAACGTCATCTTGCCCAATTCAGCATCTGCATCCACCTCCATTACCGAGTGAACATAGACAATATTGGTCACCATACTACCAATAGCCACACTCATGCAAAGCATTGACCATGAGAACATTACACCCGTCATAGCCGCTTGTATTCCCAGCATACACAATGGGCCAAACATCAAGCCAATAACCAGTTCGCCAAAGCCATGAAAACCGAGTTCCAACGGTTTGCCCGAATAGTTGATACCCACTATCAACCCCAAAACAGCATACAGCACAATACCCATAGCCGCTTGCCAACCATGGATAAGCCACTGCGCCACGAAAGCAATGGCACCCATCAATGCCGCAAAAGACAAGAAACCAACCACTGCCCAACCCAGTTGAGAGAGCGTCGCTTTGCCTGCTTCATTGCCCTCACGTTGCAAATAATGGCACTTCTCCATGCGTGCACGCACACTAGTGCTTGATATGTCGGCACGTGTGCGAGAATCGTGCTTAAAATCAAAATAATCGTCAGCGAGGTTCATACCTAAGTGCGCCGCACAAATACCAAAGAAAATAGGGAAAGACAGCCACCACAAAAAGCCATCCTGACCGATACACAAAATAATAGCCGTCAAGCATGGCAATACCGACTGAGGCAACGCAATGCTACGGGCATTCTTGATCCAAAAAGAGAGTTTAGACATATGGTATATGTATTTCGGGTGCAAAGTTACGAAAATTATTGTGAATATGCAAATATAGTATTATTTTTTGTTCTATATCACTATTGTAATCTCATAGTTATCACATAGTAATCACATAGTTAGTACTGTGAAAAACATTAGAGGGTAATCAACGAATGACTACCCTCTTGATGTTTATGTATGTTTATTTTTACTTAAACTCGAACGCTTACTTCACTTCTTCGAAGTCCACGTCCTCGGCTGCGCCTTGGTTGCTATTGCCACCGTTTTGAGCGCCACCTTGTGCACCGCCAGTGAAGTCAGCACCTGGTTGAGGACCTGCTTGCGCTTGTGCGTTGTACATCTCTGCGCTAGCTGCTTGGAAAGCAGTCATGAGGGCTTGGTTAGCAGCCTCGCATGCGTCCGCATCCTTCTTCTCGTAAGCGGCTTTGAGGTTCTTGAGTGCCTCCTCAATAGGAGCTTTCTTGTCAGCAGGGATCTTATCGCCGAGTTCAGCGAGTTGCTTCTCGGTTTGGAAGATAGTAGCGTCTGCTTGGTTGAGTTTAGCAATACGCTCTGCCTCTTTCTTATCTGCCTCTGCGTTCGCCTCAGCCTCCGCCTTCATGCGCTTGATTTCCTCATCGCTCAAACCACTTGATGCCTCAATACGGATCTTTTGCTCCTTGCCAGTAGCTTTATCCTTAGCGGTAACGTTGAGGATACCGTTAGCGTCGATATCAAAGGTCACTTCGATTTGTGGCTCACCACGACGTGCTGGCATGATACCATCGAGGTGGAAACTACCAATGAGCTTGTTTTGTTGCGCCATTGGACGCTCACCTTGATATACCTTGATCTCTACTGATGGCTGATTATCAACGGCTGTGGTGAAGGTCTCCGCTTTCTTGGTTGGGATAGTGGTATTAGCCTCAATCATCTTGGTCATTACGCCACCCATGGTCTCGATACCGAGTGAAAGTGGAGTTACGTCAAGGAGGAGAACATCTTTTACATCACCAGTCAACACACCACCTTGGATAGCTGCACCGAGAGCAACAACTTCGTCTGGGTTAACGCCCTTAGATGGAGCTTTGCCAAAGAATTTCTCTACTGCTGCTTGGATAGCAGGGATACGAGTTGAACCACCTACGAGGATGATCTCGTCGATATCGCCTACACTGAGACCAGCGTTTTGTAATGCGGTGCGGCATGGAGCGATGGTGCGTTGAACGAGGTCATCTACCAATTGCTCAAATTTAGCACGGGTGAGGGTCTTCACCAAGTGCGCTGGTACGCCATCCACAGGCATGATGTATGGCAAGTTGATCTCGCTGCTGGTAGTGTTAGAGAGCTCAATCTTAGCTTTCTCAGCTGCCTCTTTGAGGCGTTGCATAGCCATAGGGTCTTTGCTAAGGTCAGCACCTGCGTTGTCGTTCTTGAACTCTTGTACGAGCCAGTCGATAATGCGGTGATCGAAATCATCACCACCAAGGTGGGTGTCACCGTCGGTAGATTTTACCTCAAATACGCCGTCACCGAGCTCGAGCACAGATACGTCATGTGTACCACCACCGCAGTCGAAAACTACGATCTTCATATCCTTATCGCTCTTGTCAAGACCGTAAGCCAGAGCAGCAGCAGTAGGCTCGTTCACGATACGACGAACGTTGAGACCAGCGATCTCGCCTGCCTCTTTGGTAGCTTGACGTTGGCTGTCGTTGAAGTATGCAGGTACGGTGATAACTGCCTCTGTTACCTCTTGACCAAGATAATCCTCAGCAGTCTTCTTCATCTTTTGGAGGATGATAGCAGAGATCTCTTGTGGAGTGTAAAGACGGCCGTCAATATCCACGCGTGGGGTGTTGTTGTCGCCCTTAACAACTTTATAAGGTACGCGCGCAACCTCGTTAGCCAAACGATCATAGGTCTCACCCATGAAACGCTTGATTGAATATACAGTACGAGTTGGGTTAGTGATTGCTTGACGCTTAGCAGGGTCGCCCACCTTGCGCTCGCCACCATCTACGAAACCAATTACTGAAGGGGTAGTACGTTTACCCTCAGAGTTAGTAATAACTACAGGCTCATTGCCTTCCATAACTGCGACACAGGAGTTAGTTGTTCCTAAGTCGATACCAATAATTTTTCCCATTGTATTTAAGTTTTTTAGTTTATATTCTTGTTGATTTGTGCTAGTTAAGCTAGTAGCACTAGTTAGACTAGTTGGACTAGTAAGCACTAGCAGCACTAGATGCTTTGCCTTAATACAAACAAATGCCGTGCCAAAGTGATTTTGACACGGCTAGACTGACATATACTGACAAATTGGCAGAAAAATTGTTACTTTTTGACCAGGAATAGGCGTTTGATGATATTTTTGGCATTTTGGACGAGTAGTTCCTTGAGCCATGCCAAAGGACGGTCCGTCCAACGTTGTGGGTGGGTGGTAATCATGATACGTGGAGGCAAACTACCCTGCTCTGCCGCATGGATAATATCATTGGTAGCATGATAAACCAATCCCTGAGCATTCCATTGGTCTTGGTATACAGGTATCTTATCGCGCACGCTAACCTTATATCCATCCCAACAACGCCCCGTGTCGGTGAGGTAGAACATCTGAGAAAAATCGATATCAAAATATGGTTCGCCAATGATACCGAGGTCACGGTAATCGTAGTGTTTCCACAGTTCTTTGCCATCCCACTGGCTCGTAGGCGCACCGTGCATACAGATAGTACGCACTAGATAGAACTGACGGAAATAGTTCAGTTGCTGTTGGAAATGCGCATATGCCTTCAGGGTATCACCTTGCATGAGTGCCATGTCCTCGTAGTGGTAACCGATCTCATGACCGAGAGCCGCAATGGCACGTATGATATCGGGCTGATTGCTCTGAGGAACAACCCGAAAATAGTAGCTAGCGGATATACCTAACTCGTGCTCGATTTGGGCAGTAGCCAAACTATTGGCTGCCTTGAGATCGACATCGTGACGGAGGAGGATGTATTTAGGGCTATCAGGCGATGAGGCGATGGGGCGATGAGGCGAGGATTTTTGCTCGCAATACTGCTCAAAAGTGAGGAATTGGTAGCCCTGTTGAAGCAAAGACTCCAGCAAATAACGATATTGATATAATGTAAAGTCTGTCAAGTGTTTACGAAATGCGAATAATGTAAGTAATATTGTAATTAACATCTATTCGTGCATCAAACAAATATGTATGATTAGAAAATTGCATTGAGGCTCTGCGCCAATTTAATACCCGCCATATAGAGCTGATATTCCATGGCAGAGGCCCATCGATAAGCATAGTGATAGGCGTTGCCAGACCATGTAGATTGGTATTGGTACACACTATCTGTGAGGTGATAAGTATAGAGCAATGTTTCTGCTTCCGTCATACGAAGAATCTCTTTACGTTGCTTACCATAGACGTCATAGAGGTAGTTGGCATACTCGGTATAAGAGAAGCCTTTGTTCTCAACGAGTTTGCTATCCCACACGGAATGGAGGTTGGTGTTCTGACCAAACCATTTCATTTTGACCTTATTACCACCTTGATCGTCTAGGTGGGCGAGGTGCATTGGGCAATAACGATCCGCCATCATATGGACATAGAAAACCAACGCATCATGGCAATCAGGTTGGCGCAAAAGTACTGCCTCTAGGCTATCCAGAGCCATAAAGAGGTCTCCTCCCTCTTGAGGATAATCGGTCAAAGTGGCAACCACTTCAGCATCAGACATACCTCCTGCTAAATCTTGATAATGGCAAGTAAAACTAGTAGGATAAATGGTATCGCTCTTTATTTCGTCTGGCCAAGTAGATAGGTAAATCATACCATGTGTGCCAAGCACTTTGTCCACATGTTTGCGGGCTTTGTTATCCAAGTTATCATAAGCAACTTGTGCTACAATACGGTGACCTTTGGGTCCCCATGCAAAAGTGTTGAGTGTGATAGCCAACAACACAGAAAAAATCATTAATCGTTTCATAATCAATATAATTCAATCCATTCAACTTCATTTTGTACACATTGGAGGTAGCGTTCAAAATCCTCTCGTCGGATAACTACCGTGCCTCGGCAGTCATTGGGATGAAAACTGAGCGATTCTGCTTGCAAGAGGTTCTTGTCAAGGAACAAGATCACATGGTGATCCTGATCATTGATCAGTCCAAACGGACTGACACTACCAGGCTCCAAACCTAGGTATTTGAGCATGCGCTCAGGACTAGCGAAAGAGAGTTTGCCTGGGGAGTTTTTGCCTGCGGCAAGGAGCGAGGCTTTGAGGCGTTGCTCCAAATCATGAATAGCTAGATCATGCTCGCAGTCAAAGCAGATGAGGTAGTGCTGCGTCCCTTTGTGGTTGCGCATGAAGATGTTCTTGCAATGTACACTGCCATCGTCCTTCCACCAGCGTTTAGCCTCCTCAATGGTCTTACCCTCAGGATGGTTATAGCAGGTAAAAGGTATCTGATTATCAGATAGATATTTCAGTACTTTCTCTTGTCTTTCCATGTTTTCTAAAACTCTGCGATAACCTCGCGTACGACTTCGGCTACGGTTGGGTGTGGGAAGACGACTTGCTTGAATTCGCCTACGGTATAGCCCATACGTACCGCAAAGCTAGCCGCCGCCACGAACTCAGAGCATGGGTTGCCAATCATATGTACACCAAGTATTGCCTTGCTGCGTTTGTCCACAATCACCTTGCAGAGGCCTGTTTCACCCTCGTTCTCCGCCACAAAACGACCCGAGTAGGTCATTGGCAACTGGTGTACCTCGTATGGCACAAAAGGCTCGTCGGTGGACATCGATGGCGCAAAATCGCCCTCTTTAATCTCGTTGAGATCCTTCTCAGTGAGACCGACACAAGCGATTTCAGGGTTGGTATAGACCACACTTGGGATAGCGTTGTACGCGATACGTTGGAGCGGCAACTGTTTGAGCATACGACCGACCGCCACCTCAGCCTGACGAGAAGCCACATGGGCCAACATGATCTTGCCAGTGACATCGCCTGCAGCATAGACATTCTTAAGGTTCGTGCGCATGAAATCATCTACTACGATACCACCACGGTAGATTTCGATGTCGTTGAGCGCCTCTAGACCTTGCATATTCGCACGGCGACCGACGGAGACGAGGATATGCTCCGCCTCAAACTCGCCATGGGTAGTGAGCACTTTATTGCCTTGTATTTCAGTCACTTTGGTATCTGTGAGGATCTGAATACCCGACTTGCGGTATTTCTCCAGAAGGATCTGCACGATGTCTTGGTCGAGGTTAGGCAGGATAGTCGGCATGGCCTCAATGACGGTAACAGGCACTCCGAGTTCATGGTAGAGTGTAGCAAACTCCATACCGATCACACCACCGCCCACGATGATCATAGACTGAGGGAGTTCCTTGGTATCCAATGCTGCTGTAGAATCCCATACGGCAGGGTTATCTTGGATGCCAGGGATAGGTGGCACGAAATTGTTGGAGCCCGTACAGATAAGCAGGTTCTCTGCCTCGTATTGTTCTTCTCCGCAAGAGATGATAACGGTGTCGTCTGTGCGAGAGACAACCGTGGCAGCGCCCATAACAACGGTACAATGCTCGTTGTTGAGGCGTTGTTTGATACCCGCTACGAGTTTGCGCACGACCTTGGTCTTGCGTTGAGCAATCTTAGTATAATCGAAAGTCACATTATCAGTTGTGATACCGTACTTTGTGGCGTTCTTGGCGTTGTAGTACTGTTTGGCACTATAGAGCAGGGTTTTGGTAGGGATACAGCCCACATTGAGACAGGTACCGCCGAGGGCAGTTTGCTCAAAGAGGATGACATCTTTGCCTGCTCGAGAGGCCATTTCTGCGGCTGTGTAGCCCGCTGGGCCACCGCCGATAATAGCGAGAAAGTGTTTCATATATGTATGAGGGTTTTAAAAGTTCTAAAAGTTTTAAAGGTGTGAATCCTTATTGAATAGGTACGCCAAGGATGGTATAGATCCGATTATCTTGGATGATCATCAGTTGCCCATTATGGATGACCTTGGTATAACGGCAAGGAGTGGATGGCGAATCAAGACCCGCCCCCACCTCGCAATGAGTAATATAATGGGTATAGGAGGCTTGCTGACCGCCTAGGTATAGTGTGATTTCGCTGATACCTGGACCATAGCTGGTCGTAGCATCGGAGCTAGTGAAGACCAAGGAACGAGTGCCCGTGAGCTCAGGAGCAGACCAGATGTAGCGTTGCATGGTATTGGTAGCGGCAGTCACCTGACCTATCTTGACACCATCTAGAAGGATATCTATATTCTTCTTGGATTGGTATGAACGGATGGTGAAAGCAATGGAATCAAGCGTTGACAAATCGAGCTGAGGCGAAGTGATACTAGCACTCTTAACTAGCAGCCAATAGTCGCCATCGGTGCTATTGCGCGTGGGTTTGAGCGAAGTGAGCGTCCAGGCAGTAGAGTCGGACTTGTTGAGCGAAATGGTCTGGCCAGTTTGCTCAGTATGTGCAAGCTCTGCAAAAACGGCATAGTAGCGGGTGTTGGATTGGACAGCAGGAAACTGACTAACCTTATTGTATAATCTTGCGGGTGCCTCGGCACTAGTGCCTGTGATAGGTTGAGGGGTCCAACCCATGAATTGGGTGCTAGTAGCGGAGCAAGAAGTAGGCTCCTGAGGGAGGTACTTAATCTGGCTACCATGATAGACATAGGAGCAATTGATAACCTCATTGCCTAACATCCAAAAGACAGTATCCACAGCAATTGGGGTATCTCCACCTACGAAACCGTTGCTAACCCCCAACTGAAAACGTTCGTCAGCCGAGCAGAGCAACAGGTCAATATCAAGCGATTGCCCTGAACGTTCACCCCAGATATACTCAGCGAGGTATGGGTAGTCAATAAACGGATTGCGATTACCTTGGGTGAGTTGGATGCCGTTGTTGCGATCGACTTCTTTTTGCGACACAGGATCCTGGCGATGCCACTTGAGCATGAGTGCGAGTCCGTAGTCCGTGAAGCCAAAGTTGTTTTCAGGACCATAGTGCGTATCCGCATCAATGGTAGCAGCAAAGATGACTTGACCATTTTCGTTCCTATTGAATGTCCATTCGCCCGCCCATTTGACCATGGTACCAAAATAACTACGAGCGATATCACCCTTGTATTCGTCAGCAGGTTCTAGCACATTGGTACTCAGCGTGATAGTTCCCTCCACATACGCTCCTGCCACACTGTTAGTAACGGATATTGTTTGAACAGGCGTACCATATTTGGTACCATTGCCCGACACATTGGCTGCAGTAAGCACTTCGCCATATGGACGGTTGCCGCGGCGGCTGTTCATGCCATAGGACGCAGGATAGATATGGAAGATATCCGAGCCGGGTGAGTTCTTCTTGCTGGAGCTCATCTCCTTGCCTGCTAGCGAGGTAGTACCGAACCACGATTGGCACATAGCATGCTCGCGGTTATAGCCCTTGCATTCGCCTGTCTGGGTGGTATTGGAAGTGCGGTCCTTCTCATAGACAAAGTCGCAATCGCTGTAGATCTCCCAGATATAACTATCGGGACGAAGATCGGTATGTTTGAAAGCCAACCAAACACTATCGTAACGAAAGTCGTCGGCGCGGTACCCTTGTTTGGCAACACACTGAATAGCATCCATCAGTTCTTTGCCACTAGTACCGTCAATAGACTCATAATAGGCTGGTAATGAATCAGCAGGAGTAACAGGTCGATTAAAGGCAGACAAACTGACCGCGACCAAGATGGACAATATGAGAAGAAAATGTTTCATTGTATCAAAAAACTAGTTTGGCTAGTGCTACTAGTACTGCTAGTTACCCTAGCGACTCCAGATAAATCCTCACTGCCGAAGCCACCATGTCGGCACAAGGGCGTTTTTGGTAGTACGCCTCGGTACGTGCTTCTGGCGTGGGTTCTTGGGGACGAGGTGCGATGCCTAGCAGTTCGGCACATATAAGCGATCCGTTCTCGTCCTTGAACTTGGAGGCTAGATGCTGCACATATGTATAGTTATTCTTTTTACCTTCGGCATCACCAGGAATGGCGCTACCATTTTCTAATCCAGCCAAAAGGAACATACCGCATGCGGCCCCACAAGTCTGGCGCATACGACCTATACCACCACCAAAAGAGGCAGCTACGCGGAGAGCCGTCTGCTCGTCCATACCATAGATATCGGCGCAAGCAGCAAAGACGGATTGGCTACAGTTGAAACCTTGATGGAAAAACTCTTTGGCACGCTCCACGCGTTTTTCAATTTCTTGTTCTGTCATCTTACAAAACTGGTTTTGAGTTTGGGTTCTTCATTCGCTGGCAAGGTTTCTTGGCTCAAGCCACGAAGCATCCATATCATATTTCTCGCCAAAGTGCGCATGGTTTGCAATCCCTCCAAATCCTCTACCGCTTCGCCTATCGCAGCACCATGGACACTATTCCAGTACTGCGATGGCACAACAGGCATATTATTGATCGTGAAGTACTTATTCAATCGATCAAAGGTTGCACTAGCACCACCACGGCGGCATACAGCCACAGCGGCAGCAGGCTTGTAAGCCATCTTAGCGCCACAGGAATAGAACAAACGATCGAGCAAGGCACATAGGCTGCCATTAGGACCTGCGTAATAGACAGGAGAACCTACTACCAAACCATCAATACCCTCGTCAAGGATCTGACGGAGCTCATCATACAAGGCGTCGGAAAAAGCACAATGGGTATGATTCTTACGACAAGCACCACAAGCCACACAACCACGAACAGCTTGGGTACCGATGTGAATAATCTGTGTTTCTACCCCCGCCTCTTGGAGGGTCTTAGCCACCTCGGAAAGGGCAATAAAAGTATTACCTTTAGCACGAGGACTACCATTGATGAGAAGAACTTTCATAATACATGCAATTTGGTGCAAAGGTAGGATTTTTTTCGGACATATGCAAGTAAATTTACTTAAAAAGTAAACTTTTTGTTCAAAATTCTTGTATATATGCAAAAATTTTACTACTTTTGCACCGTGGAATATTTTGGACTAATATCATCTAAACTAAACATTGCTGTCAAACAAGTGGCAGCGACCGTGGCATTGCTCAATGAGAATGCTACCATACCGTTTATTGCGCGTTACCGCAAGGAGAAAACGGGCAGTCTAGACGAGGTGCAGATAGCCGCTATTGCGGAGGAGTATCATCGTTGTTTGGAGATAGATGATCGCAAAGCCACCATCCTGAAGACCATTGAGGAACAGGGCAAATTAACTGCTGAATTGCGTGCGCGCATTGAGCAGTGTTGGGATGCCACCGAACTAGAGGATATCTACCTACCCTACAAGCCTCACCGCAAAACCCGTGCTGATGTGGCGAGGGAGCAGGGATATGAGCCTTTGGCTCAGGCGCTGTTTGCACAAAAGCGAGAAGGTGATGAGGCGATGAGGCAAATAGGCGAGAGGCTAAAAGCGAAAGGCGATGAGGCGAAGAAAGCCGAAGAAGCCCTGCAAGGAGCACGAAACATCATGGCGGAGTGGATTAGTCAGGATGAACAAGCCAGAAACGGCATACGCCGAGAGTTCACCTATAGCGCGATGATTACCACCAAGGTGGTCAAGGGTAAGGCCGATGAGGCAGAGGCACAGAAATACAAGGACTATTTCTCCATCAACGAGCCATTGCGCCGCATATCCTCGCACCGATTGTTGGCTATTCGTCGTGCAGAGGCAGAAGGGTATATTCGTGTGGATATCTCGCCTGATAGCGAAAAGGCCTTGGATAAGTTGGCACATCTATTTCTCAAGAACACTAGCGATGCAGCCTATCAAGTGGAGCTGGCTATGGAGGATAGCTACAAGCGACTACTCAAACCTGCAATAGAAACGGAGGCAGCTGCTAGCAGTAAAGAGAAAGCCGACACGGAGGCCATACGCGTATTTGCGGATAACCTCAGACAGTTGCTGCTAGAGTCGCCATTGGGGCAGAAACGCATGTTAGCCGTAGATCCTGGTTTCCGTACGGGATGCAAAGTGGTGGTACTATCCGCACAAGGAGATCTGTTGCATCACACGGTGGTGATGCTCAATAATAAACAATCCATCGAGACGCTACAACGACTAGTTCATCTGTATCAAATAGAAGCCATAGCGATCGGCAACGGTACCGCTTCTAGAGAAGCAGAACAGATGGTGCGTGTGGCGATAGACACCATCGCCTCTACACCATACACTCTACACTTTACACCTCAAGTGTTCGTCGTCAGCGAGAGCGGCGCATCGGTGTATTCGGCCAGCAAGATTGCTCGAGAGGAGTTTCCGAATGAGGATGTGACCGTGCGTGGTGCAGTGTCGATAGGCAGACGACTGATGGATCCATTGGCGGAATTAGTAAAGATTGACCCTAAATCCATTGGCGTGGGACAATACCAACACGATGTGAACCAGACCCGTCTAGCAGAGAGCCTGCAACAAACTGTAGAGAGCGTCGTGAACCATGTGGGTGTAGATGTGAATACCGCTAGCAAGCATATTTTGACCTATATCTCTGGTCTAGGCCCTACCCTAGCGCAGAACATCGTCAACTATAGAAGCGAGAACGGTCCGTTCAAGAGCCGCAAAGACCTAATGAAAGTGCCTAAGATGGGCGCTAAGACCTTTGAGCAAGCGGCAGGATTCTTGCGTGTGACCAACTCTGACATGCCGCTTGACAACTCTGCCGTACACCCTGAGAGTTACCCTATCGTAGAACGTATGGCCAAGGATATGGGTTGCAAGGTGAGCGATCTGATGAGCGATGCCAGTCTGCGTGAGAAGATTGACCTTAAGAGATATGTCACGGAGCAAGTGGGAATGCCTACGCTAAAAGACATCATGCAAGAGTTGGAGAAACCTAGTCGTGATCCACGCGAGCAGATAGAGGAATGGCATTTTGACGAGTCGGTGCACACGATAGATGACCTACAAGTAGGTCTGGTGTTGCCTGGTATCATTACTAACATCAGCAATTTTGGTGCATTCTGCGATGTAGGCGTACATAAAGACGGATTGATTCATATATCCGAGATGGCTAATAGACGCATTAGCAGCCCTAGCAAAGTAGTGACCTTACACCAACACGTGCGCGTGCGCGTTATAGATATTGATAGAGCGAGAGGAAGGATACAGCTGTCGCTGAAAAGAGTTTAGTGTTTAGATAAAAACAATGAATATATGAAAAAGATTTTAATGATTACAATGATGGTAGTAGCTGCCGTAGCAATGCACGCACAACTACCTAACGTACAACTAAAAGACATCAACGGTAATACCATTCAAACAGGCTCCATTAGTAATAATGGCAAACCTGTGATCATCTCCTTCTGGGCTACCTGGTGCAAGCCATGCTTGCGCGAGCTCAAAGCCATTCACGAGGTGTATCCTGATTGGCAAGATGAGACTGGCGTTAAGATGATTATCGTAAGCATCGACCAAGCACAAGACGCTAACAAGGTAAAACCATTGGTTGATGGCTTTGGCTGGGAGTACGAGGTTTTGCTTGACCCTAACGGCGACTTCAAACGTGCGATGAATGTACAAAACGTACCTCACGTATTTGTATTGGACGGCAAAGGCAAAATCGTCTATAACCACGCAGGTTATGTGGACGGTGGCGAGGAGGATATCTACGAGGCTTTGCAATAACTCTGCGCAATACCCTTGCAATACCGAGCCTTTTACGGGTTCATGACGGGTTCATAACGGGTTTATACCAAAGGTTAACTGAAACAATATAAGATGAAAATTAAGAAATACATACTCCTCCTCGCGCTCATCCCTTCTCTACTATGGGCAAAGGATACAGTGATTGTCGTGGGTGGTATTCAGCACGAAGCATTAGTGCCTATTCCAACTATAGAAGAAGGCTACTACCTCAGCAACACCTACCTTGACCTAGGTCTGCGTTGGGAGCACAATATGGACAACAAGGTCGGTTTTCAAGGACTAGAACTGATCACTCGTGCCGAGCTTACCGAGTGGCCAATGCTTGGCTATGACGCCGACTTTGGCGGATATGGCATCAGTCACCTTCATGTAGGCGCCAACTTCAATTGGGGCAAAATCACAGTAGGTGATGTCTATGGACAATTTGGTAGTGGAATGGTGTTGCGATTATACGAAGATCGAGCACTCGGTGTAGATAATGCACTTCGCGGAGGAAAGATCGAAATCACACCCTACAAGGGAATCTTCATTGAAGCACTCGGCGGTAAGCAACGCCGCTATTGGAACTGCTACGACGATGGCGCTTGGGGATGGAACTACAAGCAAGATGCCGTACTGGGTGCCAACTTAGAATTGGGCTTGCACGAGTGGATACCACAGTTGCAAGAAGCAGGTGCCAACCTCACCATCGGCGGTAGTTATGTGAGCAAGTATCAGAAGGAAGACTCCATCATATCCCATACCGTGGTTAAACCGGAAGGCAAGTACGACTATTACTATAATCTGCCTGAGTGGGTAGGCGCTGGTAGTGTGCGAGCACAATTGCAGATGAAAGGTTGGAACGCCCTAGTAGAGTATGCCTACAAAGCCAATGATCCTACCATAGTCAACAAGTACAGCTACGACCCAGGTCAAGCCCTGTTGATGTCATTGAGTTACTCGCAGAAAGGATTGGCTATCATCGCACAAGCTAAGCGTTCGGAGAACATGTCCTTCCGTTCGGATAGAGGACTGAACAACATGTCGGGAACCATCAACCATATGACCCCATTTGCGAACCAACACACTTATATGCTCACTTCGCTCTATCCATATGGTACACAAGCAACGGCTAGTGAATGGGCCTTCCAAGGCGAGATTCGCTATACATGGAAGCGTGGCACGAAGATGGGCGGTAAGTATGGTACTACCCTCAAACTCAACGCATCACATATCCGTGGTACAACCGACCAGTGGTTTGGTATGAGCGAGGCACCCTACTATACCGATGTCAACCTAGAACTCAACAAGAAACTGACCAAGCAATGGACTATCGGCGCTATGGCTATGTATCAAACATACAACAAACAAGCTATCGAAGGTCACGGCGATTTGATCCGCGCTGGCATAGGAGTTGTAGAGGCTAAGTATGCGCTCAACAAGAAAGTACAAATGCGCGGAGAGGTTCAATACATGTACACCAAACAAGACGAAGGTCAATGGGTGGCAGCCTTGTACGAACTGAGCCTGTGGCGTCAATTGGTATTATCCGGACAATGGATGTATAATATAGGTTACGCGCACGAGGCTACTAATGAACACTACTACACCGTGGCAGCCACCTACACGCACGGCGCACACCGCGTGATGGCAGGTTACACCAAGACACGCGAGGGATTCAACTGCTCAGGAGGCGTATGTAGATATGTGCCTAAGCAAGAGGGTGTATCTCTCACTTACAATTTTACATGGTAACATTATTAGTTAGATAAGATATATGAAATTCAATATACAAATAAGTCTTTGTTCCATGCTCCTGATTCTTGGCTCACTATTCACAGCTTGCGAAGTGATCCCAGAGGATGATAGAATCACAGAGGTGTTCACACCTACTGATCCTACAGCCATCAAGCGCACCTCCCTGCTCATTGAGTACTCGGGATGGCAATGCGTAAACTGCCCTACAGCTGCAGAAGAAGCCCATTACCTCAAGGAGCAATATGGCGAGAACCTCGTAGTGGTAGTGATGCACCCAGAGAGCAATCCTAATACCCGCCACAACAACAAGCCACAACTCAACTATACCTGTCCAGAGGCAGATAGTCTGTATATTATGATGGGTGGAACGAACACTACCCCATTCCCTACGGGTAATGTGAACATGGTCAAGGATGCCACCAAGGGCTACTTCAATGACTACGACAAGTGGGCTACCCTGGTGAGCCAAGCCTACGCAACACCTAAGCCTGTAGTCATCAACCAAGAGGTGAAAGGTAATACAGATAGCAAGGATATAACTATCACAATAGACATCACCAATCTGGATACTGTAGCAATGGATGCCACCCTGCAAGTATGGCTCACAGAAGACGGAGTGAAAGGTAGTCAAAAGAAACCTGAGGGCACAGACAAGGAGTATGTGCACAACCACCTATTGCGTGCTAGTATCTCACCTATCTGGGGAGAGAAACTGTCTATTGACGCACATATGACCCAACAGGTCGTATACGAATATACTTTACCTGAGAAAGTCATAAAAGATAACTGCTATATCGTAGCACTTGTGAGTGTCAATGGCGAGGTGATACAAGCCAACCAAACCAGCGTCCTCAGAGTAAACCTAGATTAAGAGAAAATAACTAAATAATTTAAAGATATGAAGAAAATTTTAACAACTGTAATTGTGCTCTGCATTGCATTAAGCTCCCAAGCAGCATTGCACTTGAACTACGAGAAATGGGAAGGTGACGAGAAGGTAGTAACCAATGTTACCGAGAACACCACCATTCTTGTAACAGACTACGAGTGGGACGAGGACATGGAAGAAGCCTCGATGGAGGTGAGAGGTCAATTGTACTCTGACGAGTCTAATAACATTACCGTAACAATCACACGCCAGAGTACTGGTGTAATTGATCAATTCTGCGCAGCAGGTAACTGTGTGCCAGGCAATGGCGAACTCAGCCAAGAATGCGAGTTTGTAGTAGATACTATGGCTATGCAACGCAGCTGGTTCACTCACTACACTCCTATAGAGGCAGGTAATGAGGTGATCAGTTACGAGTTTAACGATGGTGTGAACCCTTCTATCACTTTGACCATCAAATATAGCTATTTGATGACTGCGGTGGAGGATGTAGTAGCGCCACAATACAATGGTAAGATCTACAACCTTCTCGGTCAAGAGATGCCTGCTACCGACTTAAGCGAATTACCAAATGGTATCTACATCATCAATGGTAAGAAGTATATCAAAAAATAATACGAATTGTATATTTAAGAAGGTATGAAAAAGAGTTTATTATCACTATCTATCGTAGTAATATTCTTAGCTATGGTAGGTTGTGAGTCTGCGGTAGAGTCAACCATCGCGCTAAACGCTACAACCCTAGAAATGCTAGTGGGAGAGAAGGACACGTTGGTTGTTACAATTACGCCCGATGTAAGCACAGAAGCATTGTTATGGGAATCTAGCAATACTAAGGTGGCTACAGTGGATGAGACAGGTGTGGTAACGGCCAAAATGGAGGGTGAAGCTATCATTAGCGTTAGCACCAATATCGGTCGTGCAGAATGCTTGGTAAGCATAAGCAGAGGTGCGTTGAAGATGAATTTAGAAACTGCAGAATGCATGATGTTTGAGTGCATACAACTATGCGTAGAAAAACCTGCGCACAAAAAAGACGCCAAAGAAGTGTGGATGACTGGTAACAAAGAAATTGCTGTGGTAAACAGCATGGGTCTTGTCACAGGTGTTGCACCAGGAACCACAACTATCAAGGCGACACTAACGGGCTGTGTAGCAGCTGTCTGTACCGTAACTGTAAAAGAGGTACCAGTATCCTTTGCTCGTAAATACCTCATCGAGCATTTTACCGGTGAAAAATGTGGTTATTGCCCTGGCGGTATGTACGCAATTACGGAATATATTAAGAGCGCTACTACCCCATCTATATGGGTGAGTCATCACTATGGTTATGGTTCGGATGAATACACTATATCTGAAAGCAGCAAGATAGGTGAGGTATTGGGGGTAAATGGTGCACCAAATATGTCATTGAACCGAAGCAAACAGTCTGAAGGTTTGACCTTCCACCCAGGTTATTTGCCAGAGATTACGATAGCAGACAAGACGGAGGCGGCTATGTCGGTAGAAATTAACCATAGCTATAATACTACAACTCGTCAGTTGGATGTGACAGTAAGTGGTGAATGCACCTATGATAGCCAAAGTAAATTCTTGGTATCGGTACTCATCAAGGAGAATCGTCTGGTAGGTAAACAAGCAGACTATGACTATTCGTGGAAGACCGCTACTTGGAAAGAATATATGCACACACGCGTGATTCGTGATATGCTGACTCTGCCACTAGGAGATACTATTGAACTAATTAACAGGGCATACAGCAAGACTTGGAGCTATACTATACCTGAGAAATGGATAGCAGAGAACTGCTGCGTAGTGGCATATGTGACACCATTGGTAGGTCAACCTGTGATCAATGCAGAACAAGTGGCATTGGTAGAAGGAACTACTGGTGGCGAAGAGTATTTTCCATACGGTATTACGGAGGGAAAGGGTCCTAATAGTAGTATCACATTCCATGCTACAGAAATAAGCAGAATAGCGGAAGAGAACCTATTGCAGGTATTGTTGGTATCTAATTCCAAGATATCAACTGTCTTTGGCGATGCTCAACCTGTTGGTACTGTCTATATCCATACCGATGCTGAGACTTTAGCAGCAGGTACCTACCCTATTAAGGCAGATGGCTCGGCAGGTAGTATCCAAGCAGGATATCGTATAGATGAAAAACAATCGTTTGGCGGATCATTGCTATTGTATGCCGTGTCTGAATACTTGGCTAATGGTCAGTTAGCACCTGCACATATCTGGCGTATGAATGAAGGCGAGATGGTAGTAGATGAGGCAGGTAACATCAGTTTCAACTTCAAGACCTACAACGGTACATCGGTTACATCAAAATACCAAGCTACAAGCGCTAGCCAAATGCCACAAGTGCGCAAACCAGCTACGCTAAAGCAATATATTGATTTGAATAAAACTAATAAATAAGGTATGAAAAAGATTTTTATAGTTCTTGTGTTGCTCTGTGCAACACTTGTAGCATCGGCACAAGAGGTGCCAAGTTCTTTCCCTCGTAAGTACCTCATCGAGCACTTTACGGGTGATGAGTGCGGATACTGCCCTGAGGGTATGTACAGCATCGTGGGTTATACCCAAAAGACTTCTACCCCATGCATTTGGGTGAGTCACCACTATGGTTATAACACCGATGAGTATACGATCTCTGAGAGTGCTAAGATTGCATCTGCCTGCGGCGCTAAAGGTGCTCCTCAAATGGCCATTAACCGTACCAAAGTGATGGGTTCAGCCATTGCCTTCCACCCTGGCTACTTGCCAGAAGCAGGTATGGCAGAGGCTATTGCAAGCAAATGCGATACTATGGCAGAAGCATCTGTGGTCATCGATCACACCTATAACGCAGAGACTCGCGAACTCAATGTAAACGTAAGCGGACAAGTGGCTAATACCGCTGTAACCGAGTACCTGCTTACTGTACTCATCAAGGAGAACGGTCTCATTGGTAAACAAGCCGACTACTACTGGTCATGGAAGACAGCAGGATATAAGGAGTTTATGCACCCATGCGTGGCGCGTGACTTGCTCTGCTCTACCCAATTGGGCGATACTGTCAAAGTAGAGAACCAAGCATATAGCAAGACCTATACATATAGCGTACCAGAGAAATGGGTGGCAGAGAACTGCCAGGTAGTGGCTTATATCACTCCACTTAACAAGAAACCTGTGATCAACGCCGAGGAGACTCCACTCGTAGCAGGTACTACAGGTGGCGCAGAGTATTTGCCATTTGCTATCACAGAAAACAAAGAGCCTACTAATGCTACCAAACTAAGCTTTGATGAAGTAGAGATGAACAAGGTAGGAGAAGAGAAGTTGGCCGTTAAATTGGTTGCAGCATCTTCTACTCGTTCGGATATGTATGGCCCTGTAAAAATGGTGGTATACCTCGAGTTCAACACCACAGATAGCATCCTCCCTGCAGACTCATTGCTCTTTGCAGAGGGTAATGAGATGAATACCTTTACAGCAGGTAGTGTAGATCTCGTAGAACAATCCTTTGCTGGTTCACACCTATCATACCATTTGGCAGCAGATTTGGAAGCCATGTGCCATATCTGGCGTATCAAGAGCGGTAGCGTAGTAGTTGAAAAGAATGGTAGTTTCGTAGCTAGCGGTAAACTAGATAACGGTAAGAACTTCAAGGTTACTTGCACATTGCCTGATACTGCAGTAGAAGATGTGATCTTCAACAAAGCACATGTAGAGAAACTCATGCGTGATGGTCGTATCATCATCAATATCGACGGTGTTGAGTACGATATGCAAGGTCGTGTAATGTAAGCAGCAAAATCGCTCTTCTAAAAGTTTTAAGAGTCTAAAAGTTTTAGAACTAACCCAATAAAATAATCCCCGCACTCGTGAGAGATGCGGGGATTATTTTATCTATTTCAGAATAACGGATAAGATGAGTGTTAATCTGTGAAATCCGTGGGAAATAATAGTTATCCGTGCGATCAAACTAGTGGCTAGACCTCTTATTGAAGTCTAGCACCAGTAGCGTTGTACAATCCGTCTGGACGGAGGATATAGAGTTGGCCATCGATGAGGAGTTTCTTTGCCTCTTTCTTCTCGCCGCCAATCACATCACCACAGTTACCGCCGAAGATATCCTCTACTCTAGTAGTAAGTTCGTCCTCAAACCACAAGGTCATGATTCCTTCATTCCATACCCAAGGAGCATCCACTTGCTCACCGAAGAGATATCCATGTTCGCCGAGCCACTCTTGTGTCATAAGTGCAGCGTCGATGGTAGCACCCTCGGTAGTGGTATCAGTAAGAAGGATAGTAGCATCTACGCCTGCGAGCTCAGAATATACATAGTTATTCTTGAATCCTTTCTCAGCAGGGAAATATACGCGTGGCCACTCAGATTGTGGTTTGTTCCAATCTACTTTATCCCAATCGTACTCGTAGTTATCGCCGCTAGAGAAACCTACAACACGGTGTGCAATCACATCCTTGCCTTCTGGTACGCTGATAGCAGTAAGACCTACGAGGTTGTTCTCCACGAGGATGGCTGTAGAAGAACCAGTAGCATCGGTTTCAACCTCGCCTACGATACCACCTACTTTACCAGCGGTAGCAGAAGGGTCAAGTGTAAGGGTACCTTCAACCACGCAGTTGCTAATCAAAGAGCGACCGCTGAAGCCTACGATACCACCGATGGTATTGTTACTATAGAGATCGGCATCTACACGGCAGTTGTATACAGGTTCGCCACTGCTAATCTCGCTGGTGATACCACCTACAATCTTACCTTCAGCCTGACCAGTAAAGACGCAAGCGTGGATATTGGTGAAGGTTTGTGATTTACCAATTACACCACCCACTTGAGCATCTGGAGTAGAAATAATAGCATCAGTTACAGAGCAGGTATGTACATCTAGGTTGAGAGCAGCTTCGCCCACCAATGTACCTACGATTTGCTCATAGCCTACACCCTTGATGATAGGATTGATGACGTGTACATTGCTCAGTGAAGCGAACACATCCACACCATCGTCAGTAACACCACCTTGCATATAATCAGCGAGGATACCTGCAGGATTGAGGTGCTTAGAAGAAAGCACGAGAACAGGGTTATCGAATTTGAGATTTTGTACCTTAACACTATCTTTCATTGTTCCAAACAAACCACCACCTACAAGGCAGAGATTGCTAAGGGTATGGTCTTTACCGTCCAAAGAGCCAAGGAATGCTTTCTTAGGGCCTTCAAATGGTTCGCCTAGAAAATCAATATCGTTCACCACTTCGTAGTAAGCGGAAGGATTGTTGTCGATGAGGCAGAAGTCGTGTGCGCATGCGATTTGATAAGGATCTTCTGCGGTACCGCTACCCTTGAGGCTAGAACTGTTGAGTGGTAGAGGGGTATAGTGCATGGTCAATGCGCCATTCTTTTGGTATACGCACATGATGGAAGGATTAGCACCCTTATCCATTAGATAAACCATATTGAGTTCGCCCATCTCTGCGCTCTTGCCATAGTCGAGAAGGATCTCGCCTTTGGTGTTACAAACGAGCAAAGCAGTCTCTTTGTCAGAGGTATTGTTTGGGTTGTAGCGTTTAACGAGCACCATATACTCACGTGCATCGTCGGTATGCATGAGCCAAGGATTGAGTGCCTCGGTGGTGATATTTACTGTAGCAGCCTCGATGTATTTACCGAGGTTGATATTCTCATAGCGGTTGAATGTACCGTCGTCATTAAGCCAAGCGATATCTTGAGAGATTGTGCCATCTTTCTCGTTGTTACCTTGAAGGAGTGCTACCGCATACTCGTAGCTATCACCCTTTGGATAGCGGTCTATGCTAGAAGAGATGGTACGACCATCCTCGAGGTAAACAGAGATCTCTGCACGGGTCTTGCAAGAAGGTAGATCGACGAAGAAGAACTCGCCATCGTACTCCTCCTTCATGAAGAGCCATTGTTCCTCTTGACCAGCGATAGGACTCATCTTGATACGACCAAGGGTATTCTCTGCGATGGTAGTAAGGAGATTACCATTGACATCGTATTTGTAGTAAGAGTTGATAGAACCATCTGATTCGAGGTTATACATCTCTTGGGTGATGATATAAGCAGGAGCATCGCCATCGTAGTTACGGATGATATCGTCCATACCATTGAGGTTACCAAGCATTGGGAAGGTATAGAGAAGTTTCTTGTTCTCGTCTTGTACCACAGGAATCTTGGTGGTATAGAGTGTCTTGTAGCTCTGGTTCATATAGGTGATAACCAGGTTGTTGTCAGGGTTAACCACAGGCTCTTGATCCAATGGTGTATTAGGATCGAAGTATGGTTTCTCATACTGTTGGGTCACGTAGTAGAGCATTGTACCATTCTTGAACATGAAGATAGGTTGCAAGTCGGTTAGCGCAGCTACGTTAGCATAAGGGATACGGAAGGTGTGTTGCACGCCACCACCATAGACAGACTTACGACGCACATCGTAGCAGAGTGTGTAGTCCTTGGAAGTAGAAGCACTATCGCGAGCGAAGATCATAACGTAGTTCTCGCTATAGTCACCTACGTTTTGTGCATACACTTGGCGTCCATCCACAGAAGTTACAGGGGTGGTAACAGTCTCGCCATCGCCAATAGAGAAGACGTGGTTGAAGTTGTGTCCCTCGTAGTTCTTGGTTTGTGCGTGGAGGAAGAGCATCACCTCGTACTTGTTGTCAGTATTGAAGAACTTTTGTGTCACCAATGGATTGATCTCCGCTTGGTTGATACCGGTCATATTCTCGTCCTCTAGTTTGAGTGAGTCAACAATCGTACCGATGAGTTCTTTTTGGCTGTTGTAAACACTGAGGGTCACCATGGTATAGAGGTTATACTTCTTCTCGAAAGAAGCAGTATAGGTCCATGTGGTGCCATCAGGAGCATTGAGGAAACCGTAATTGTCTACGGGACCTGTTTGGTTAGTTTGTGCTACTGCGCTGCTTACCCCCATGATAAGCATGGCGAAAAGCACAATAGCAAAATTCAAAATCTTTTTCATATCCTTAGTTTATTTGTTATTGTCTAGTTGTACTAGCACGATTAGTGATGCTAGTGGATTATTTCTTGATACCATCGCGCTCGAGCAATGCATCGATACTTGGCTCGCCACCGCGGAAAGCACGGTACAGATCCATTGGCTTAGCACTACCACCCTTCTCTAGGATGTTCTTGCGATAGAGGTCTGCCGCCTTCTTATCAAAGATAGTGCCATTCTTAGCTTTAGCAGCTTTGAATACAGAGAACGCGTCTGCATCCAAGAGCTCTGACCACTTGTAGCTGTAGTAACCAGCAGCATAACCGCCTGAGAAAATATGGGTGAACGCATATTGCATATGGGTACCAGGAACGAGTGGCAATACTTGTACACCCGCCATCGCCTTGTCGCCAAACTTGATAACGGCTTCACTAGCGGTCAAAGTTTCTGGAACTACAAAAGGCTCGGTCAAGGTGTGCCATGCCATATCTAGGTAACCAAATGAAAGTTGACGCACGCATGCATATGCCACATGGTAGGTAGATGCTTTTTGAATCTTATCCACCAAGTCTTGTGGAATCACTTCGCCAGTCTCGTAGTGTTTAGCGAAAGTATCCAAGAACTCTTTCTCGCTGAGGAAGTTCTCGTTGAATTGAGAAGGAAGTTCCACGAAGTCGCGTGGCACGTTGGTACCATTTTGTGCGGCATATTGACATTGGGTGAGCATACCGTGCAAACCGTGACCAAACTCGTGCAAGAAGGTCTCTACCTCGTCATAAGAGAACAATGCAGGCTTACTATCTGTAGCACGGGTGAAGTTCATTACGTTAACCACATGAGGACGGATATTCTTTTTACCCACCATGTATTGCTCTTGGAAGTTGTTCATCCAAGCACCACCACGTTTACCCTCACGTGGGTGGAAGTCTGCGTAATACACAGCGAGGAACTTGCCTTTTTGGTCAAACACCTCGTATGCAGTTACTTCAGGGTGATATACTTGGATATTCTTGTTCTCTTTGAAGGTTATTCCGTAGAGACGTTTAGCCAAACCAAACACACCTTCGATCACTTTCTCCTTTTGGAAGTATGGACGAATCAAATCGTCAGAGATAGCGTATTTCTCCTCTTTGAGTTGCTTGCTGTAGAAGCTCCAGTCCCATGGTTGGAGGGTTGCATAGAAACCTTTTCCTTTGGCAAACTCTTGCAACTCAGCCACTTCTTGTTGAGCAACTGGCATATAACTCTCGCGGAGTTGGTCGAGGAAGTTCATTACGTTCTCCTTGTTCTCAGCGCATGTTTTGGTGAGAGATTTGTCAGCATGGCAAGCCTCATCAAATAGTTGAGCCAACGCCAGACGAGTATTAACAATATCAATGATGATTTGTGTATTATCAAATTCGCCACCGATAGCACGGCTGTTGTATGCGGTATAGAGTTCACGACGGATATCGCGATTTTGGCAATCCTCCATCACAGGGATATAAGTTGTTGGCTTAAGGTCAAGAAGCCAACCCTCAAGTCCTTTTTTCTCTGCATTGGCTTTGAGCATCGCTTTGGTGTCGTCTTTGAGACCAGCGAGGTCAGCCTCGTTGGTGATAAGCATGGTCCAAGCATTGGTTGCTTTGAGTACGTTTTGACCATAAACAAGGGTGAGTTGAGAGAGTTTTGCGCTTAAATCTTTGTACACTTGCTTTTGCTCTGGATTGAGGTTTGCGCCATTATTAGCGAAAGACTCGTAGATATCCTCCAAAAGTTTCTTTTGTGCAGGATTGAGTTTGAGCTTATCTTTTTGGTCATATACCGCTTTGATTCGTTGGAAAAGTCCCTCGTTGAGGCGGATAGTTGCAGAATACTCCGACATTTTTGGAGATAGTTCCATAGCGATAGCTTGAAGCTCGTCGTTAGTCTCCGCTGAAGTGAGGTTATAGAAGCAACCTGCTACCATAGAGAGCAGTTCGCCAGATTTCTCGTATGCCTCGATGGTGTTCTTGAAAGTAGGAACGGCAGGGTTATTAACGATAGCGTCTATCTCTGCCAATCCTTGCTTAATACCTTCTTCAAAAGCAGGCATATAATGCTCTGGTTTGATGTCATAAAACGGATAGGTTCCGTGTGGGGTCTTCCACTCTTTATAATGGAAGAATGGGTTGGCACTAGCCAACAAAGTTACTGCCATTGCAGCCATAGTTAAAATTGATTTTTTCATATAGTTGTTATTTATAGTTCAATGTGGTTCCAAACTGTATTTCTCCAAAGTATTCTGGCAAGTGGAACGCTGGTGCCTCTGCCTCTATCGGGTTCCACGAAGCATAGTGCTTCATTGCAGTCTTGTCACCACATTTATAGAGGTTAGCACGACGGTTATGCTCTTGGGTAAGATCTAATTCTATCAGTGATAGCGGAATACCAATGAGCAATGTCCAATGGGCAGCACAAAGTTGTTGTCCATAGCGTTGAATAGAAGCCAGTTGTTCTGCGTTGAGTCGCACCACATCCACTTTGCGCTCTTTGCGGTGGGATGCGTTGCATACGCCAGCTGGGTTGAACTCAAAGTTCCAGTAGTGGGTATTATCTTTGTCCCCGATAAAGATCTCCACACACGCATCCTCATTGACAAGTTCGAGGTCATTCGTCTTCGTAGAGAGTGGCACTTCGCCTTTTACCTCGTAGCGCACATAGAGCATTTGATCAGTATGTGCTAGTGTAAAACTTGTCTCAGGCGCAGCTGGATATTGCTCTACCCAATTCAAGGTGTCGATTTTACCTGCGACAGGCATGTTGGCTAGTTTAGCATCAATATTCGCAAGCGACAATCCCTCTAATTCAGGTAAGTATATTGATTTAGTTGTTTTCATATGCTCTTAATATCTTTGTTTAGTGTTTAGTGTAGTTTAGAGTCCTCCTCGCCTAATCGCCTAATAGCCTTTACACCTTACACTTTACACTCCCCCGCTCCGGCGCCTTATCGCCGCATCTCTCACCTCAACAAATTGATATCACCAGATAGTTGGTAAACGCCCAAAGGTAGTTCTTGGTTCTTGATTTTCTTGGAATAAGCGGGTTTGGACATATAACCTGAATCTGCATCAGTACCTAGAGCACGAATCACATAGTAATATGCACCTTCAGCAGCAGGTCTTCCGCCTATATTTCCATCCCAACCTTTAGCTGGGTCATCGGATTTGTAAACCAGTTTACCCCAACGATTATACACCCACATATGGAACTCTTTGATAGAGCGATAGACTACGCGAAACTCGTCGTTATGTCCATCTCCGTTAGGAGTGAATACATTAGGTACAGTAAGCATTGATTCGCTAACTGAAATATCAAATTGTACCGAATCTATTGCACAATCATAGCTATTGCTTGCTCCCAACATAACTCGATAGTTGCCTGGTTCGGTAAAGGTATATCGGTGTTGTGCCTCGCTACGTTGCAAATAAAGTTCGGTGCCTTTATAAATATTCCACTGGTAGTATTCTGCATTCAAACCATTGGCTTTAAATTCCACATCAAGCGGAGCGGAACGACGAATGAGTGTTTCAGCATCTACTGGACGTTCCACCTCGTTAGAACGATCGTTATCATTTCCACGCGTTGTAACAATAGCTTGTGGATGTGTTTTGATAGCCATAGGTTGGTAGATGTCTGTAACGATGGAGTCTGCCAATCCCAATTCCGTTGCTAATGGGTCAATAATCACAAAATTGGTTGCTACCGGACTAGCACCTACTACGATAGAGTTCGTAAACTCCGTCTCCATAACCGCTACTGAATCCACCCAATCGTTCTCTCCCCACATAGCATCCATATAGGTTACTGTGCAGAGGCGATCTACCGTTTGGAGTTTCCTGTTTGCATCGGTGTATTGCAGGGCTGCAATAGTACCATCTATATCTAATACTGTTTCAGTACAAGAGAGCTTCACCTCTACCCCATTAACCTGTGGATGGAGTTGCTCATAATCAAATACCCAAAAGTACTCCCACGCACCATTTACTTTAATGGCATAACCTTCGCCGTGCTCAGCGAGATAGAATTCTTCGGCATTTTCAGTAAACGCCTTGGTTGTATCGGGCAAGCGATACCAATTGATAGGTCCAATTTTTGACTCAAATTCTGGAGTAGTTTCAAAGATGAACAAGGTATCACCATCGTTATCTATGAAAGTGCGATTTCCTACGCCCTCAAAATGGAAGGCATAGGAAATACCACTAATAAATAATATGATCGCTAAAAGTATTTTTCTCATTTATTTACTTGAAAACGTGTATTACCATTGACCAAGAAGTCCACAATTTGTTTCGCAGCTGCAATACCCGCGTTGATATTCGCCTCTGCGGTTTGTGCGCCCATTTTCTTAGGAGTAGCGAAATAGCGTCCTTCAAACAACTCTCGCATCTTTTGATCAGCTGCAGGCATGATGTCTGTCACATACTTAAAGTCTTTGCGCAGTTGCATAAACTGGATCAATTCTTCCTCGTTGATCACCTCTTTGCGTGCGGTATTCACGAGCACAGTTCCTTGTGGTACACGACTGAGCAACGAATTGTTGATACTACCTTTAGTCTCAGGAGTTGCAGGTATATGAAGGCTGATCACATCGCAAGTAGCATAGAGTTCCTCTGCGGAGTGCACAGGTGTTACGCCTTCGTTGACCATCACCTCGTCTGGGCAATATGCGTCGTATGCATAGATATCCATGCCAAAGCCTTTGGCGATGCGTGCCACATTGCGACCTACGTTACCATAAGCGTGGATACCAAGCTTCTTACCCATGAGTTCGGTACCGCTAGTACCGTTGTACATATTGCGAACGGCCATTACCATCAGTCCTAGTGCGAGTTCGGCAACCGCGTTGGAGTTTTGACCAGGAGTATTCATAGCTACTACATTGTGAGCGGTAGCGGCTGCGAGGTCGATATTGTCATATCCAGCACCGGCACGAACGACGATTTTGAGTTTTTTTGCAGCGTCTAGTACTTCAGCGTCCACGTTGTCTGAGCGGATGATGAGAGCATCTACATCGGCTACTGCCTCAAGTAGTTGTTGTTTACTAGTGTATTTCTCCAATAGAACGAGTTCGTATCCAGCTTGTTCTACTACTTGTTTGATTCCGTCCACTGCTACTTTAGCAAATGGTTTCTCGGTTGCTACTAATACTTTCATATTTTTGACTAATGTTGTATAGAATACAAATGTTTCTTTTTCTTTTTGCTCAGGTATGTGATACACATGTTCCATATTGGCTGCAAAGGTACAATTTTTTTTTGAGATATGCAAATTTGTAGAAAAATATTCTTAAAAAGAATAATTTTTATCGTTGATCGTTCGGGTAAAATACGTTGATTATTCAGTAAAATATCGGCGAAGTCCCTATGAAGTTCCTATGAAGTCCCTATGAAAACAGAGGGCAAATAGATGAAAAATAAAGTGTAAAGTCTAAAATACAAAAATCAGGAAATAGGTAATTAAAGTTGTACATATCAAAAAAAAGTTGTACCTTTGCAGCGCTTTTTGTGCGCGCACGAAACTATACATAAAATGCGCGTTTCAAAAACACGAAATAGAGTTGAACAACAATAATGATTAAGAATAGATTATACATATTATTTTTCGTTTTAACCTTGGTTATGACAGCCTTTGCTCAAGGCGTTTCACGCACATCAATCAGCGGTATGGTTGTGGATGCGGAGAACGGTGAAACATTGCCATTTGTGCAGGTTTATTTTCTTAGATCCACTACCAATAAAGGTTTAGTGGCCTCTGAAGTAGGTACCACAACCGATATGGATGGCAACTTTAGCCTAAGCAATACAGCAGGTTATACGGTTGTAAAAATTGATATGGTGGGATATAAGACGGAGACAATAACCTTGACAAAAGGTCAAACCAAGTCAAACGTTAAGATACTGCTTAGCCCTGATGTATATGGATTGGAGGAAGTCATAATCACCCCACCTAAAAACAAGAAAAAAGGCTATCGTCGTCGCGGTAACCCTGCAGTAGAGCTGATCAAAGAAGTGATCGCCAACAAGAATTTGCACTCCGTACAGACCTTGGATCATTACACAGCGCAGTCTTACACACGTATGTCTTTTGCGTTGGATAATATCAACATCAATTGGCAAAAGCCATTTTGGAAGACATTTTCTTTTGTTCAGAAGTATATTGATACGACAGGAGTATATCCAAATGTGACCGTTAGTATTCGTGAGAACTTAAACAACGAGTACTACCAACATAACCCTCACAGAGAAAAGAAAGTGCTAGAAAAAGAACGTGTGTTTGGTGTAGAAGACCTGATATCATACGGTTCATTTCATGAAAACATCAAGGCACTCTTCAAAGATATAGACATCAATCACAACAGTATGAATCTGTTGTATAACCGTTTTGTATCGCCTCTCTCCTCTAGTGTGGCAGTTAGCTTTTATCAATACTATATCATGGACACCATTATGGTGGATGGTTATCAATGTATTGATTTGGCTTTTGTGCCCGTCAATTCGGAGAGTTACGGATTTACGGGTCACTTGTATATAGTTAATGACTCCACCTACCGCATAAAGAAGTACAAGATCAATATCCCTCCAGAGATTAACTTGAACTTTGCGAGTAACTATTCTATTGAGCATGATTATGTTCAGTTGGACAATGGTCTTTGGGCACCCGACAGAACAACCACCTACGCTAAATTCTACATTTTCAACAAGAAACGTGGTATGGTGGCACGGCAGACAAAAATATACACGCATTGGGATATAGATAATCCTCTCCCACAAGATATATTCTCCAATATTACTAGCGAAGAGCCTGATATAAATGATTCAACGGCCGTTCACTATGGAGCAGCAGCATGGGATACGCTACGTCCAGAACCTCTGACCAAATATGAGAGTTCGGTTTATGAACTGGTACAAGAAGTAACGGCTGTGCCCAAACTAGCTAGTGCCATAGCAGCCGTCAATGCTATTACAACGGAGTTTATTGCCACCACACCCGCTAGAGACTTAGACCTATCCAAATTTGATATAGGTCCTATCTATAACTTCGTTAGTTGGAACAAGTTAGAGGGTGTTCGTCTGCGCGTCGGAGGTGTTTCGACAGCCAAGCTACATAACCAGTTTTTCTTCCGTGGTTACGCTGCCTTTGGTATAGGAGACCTTCGCCCAAAATACAATGCAACGCTTATTTATACGTTTGATAAGCACAAAAGTCAGCCATATGATGGATTGCGCCATCATATTCAGTTGAGTGCTCAGTACGATGTGGAAGAACCAGGACAGATAACCGATGTGATTAGACGAGATAACATATTGATGTCTATTCCAACTGGTACGCCTACCCTTGGATTTGATCAGTATGTCTTCCATGCCAAATTGGAGTATATGAAAGAGTGGAAAAATAATTTCACCCTCAAAGCGGCTTTTGACTTTAGCAACAACGAAGCAGCAGGCGCACTTCAATACAATGGCATCAACTACACATCGTACAATGACACTTACTCTCCTAGTTTGAGATCCATTAAGCAGTATCGCAACTATGAAGCAATGGTAGAGTTTAAATACTCACCTGGCACACGTATCTATATTGACCGAATGGGTATCGAGAGCCCATTTGCGATGGACAAAGATGCACCAACATTCAAATTGACACACTACGTAGGTTATTTGGATGACCGACACAACGGAGGCAAAGGGTATGTATACAACCGCACAGAAGCCTTGGTGGATAAGCGCTTTTGGTTCTCTGCATTTGGACACTTAGATCTACGCCTGCAAGGAGGATATATTTGGCAACAAGTGCCATTCACCAAATTGTATATTCCTCAAACGAGTACTAGTATTTTCTTGGCACAACGTGCATATAACCTGATGAAACCAATGGAGTTTCTTATGGATTACTACGTGGGTTTGCATGCCACCTACTACCTCAAAGGATTGATTTTGAACCGTATTCCTGGAATCAACAAACTGAGACTGCGTGAAGTGATTAGTTTCTCGGCTATATACGGCGGTCTAACCAATAAGAATAATCCTTATCACGTAGCAGAAAGCAACTCGGGTCTATATGATTTTCCTCATACCGCTTTTGCAAACGGAGTTGATGCACGAGGCGACGTCAACTATATAGATGGAGTACCCTACATTAACGATGATTTTAGAACTTCCTCGCCTATGGGACAATTGCCTTACATGGAGCTGACTGTGGGATTGGAGAATATCTTGAAGTTCATCCGTATTGATTATATTCGTCGTCTCACTTACAACGACTACGAATTGCCCTATAAAGTGCCACAATTAGATGATAATGGTAATAGCCTTTTGGACGAGAATGGCGAACCTGTGATGATCAATGCACGCCGTAAGATGGGTGCATGGGGAAGAAACGGAGTCAAAATAACCGTCCGTTTCTCATTCTAACCCCTAGGGTCTCTCCCCACTTTGGGTCAATAAAAATTACTTTGAAAAATAGTTGTTTCGAATCAACTTATCCGATAGCACAAACGCCTCTTTCTCTTGGATGAGGCGTTTTGCATTATTATCTAATAGATTCTTGCCCAATCCATTCCAACGATAGTCATCTACTCCTAGTAATGACATGTATGTAGGATAGACATCCATTTGATACGCATCATCATTGTAGTGAGGGTTTCCTTGAATTTGAGGTGAATAGATAATAAGTGGTAAGCTGTTGTCCATAGGTTGTAGCTCCATCTGATGTATATCCGCATAGTGTTGCATCATACAGCGTTTCTCATAATGCAAAATATTATGATCGGCTGTAATAACTATGGTGTATTGCTGCAATACAGAATCCGACTCTAATTTGCGTACGAAATATCCCAAACCATCATCTAGCGCATTGAAGGCACGAATAAAGTTATACATCACCCATGGCATATCCTCTGGCAAAGGCAAGTGAGAATATTTTTCGCTTAAAAATGGAGCATGAGTAGATTGTGTGATACATTGTATATATTGTACACCATCGTCAACCAGCTGGTTTAATTTCTGGAACAGGAGGGTGTCAATATCATTATAACAGATAGTAGTATCATAGCCATAGGCAGGAGACATCTCTGTTTGATTCCATACACGTATATTATGAGGTAAAAGACAAACAGTAGAATCAGGAGCTAAGGTCATCACGGCAGGATAGGTGTTTTTACCATAATAGAGACAGGTTCCACCAGCATTGATAGGCAGCAAACCCGTATTCACAATCATTTGTCCATCCGCAGAGGGAGCACCTACTATTTGGGTACGAATACGATTGGCATAAAACACATGATCGTTCTGCGTCAACCGATAGAGATTAGGCATTATCTGAGGGGTCAGCACCCAATTCTCCAAACTCTCTAACAGAATGATAATCAATGGCGATTGCAAAGTATCGGTCGGTTGGCCATGATCTAGTTGGGTCATTACCTGGTAATCGACATCTGTTAGGGGGCGATCAGGTAGGATGGTATTGATCATCAGGTAATAGTCCGACAATATATACAAAGGTGAATACAAGACGCTAGTATTGGCTACAGCAGTAGGGAAATGCATACCGTAGACAGACTCCCGACGTTCGCGAATAAAAGGCCAAACATCAAACTTCGTTTTTTGGTCTAGCGCATAGAGCGATTCACCCGTCCAGCGCAAAGCTACGGATACAATCATCATGATTACCCATGCTCGCCAAGAGCGTGTAGTCTTTGTGATATAGCGATAGACTAAGCAAAACAATGCAGTAAGACCATAAAATAGCAAATCAATACCCCACTCTATATAGATCAATACCGACCAAAAGTAACCTTGTAGATTGCTAGACATATTAAATGCCTCTGCATCCAACAAGATATGGTTATTGCGCATATATATAAGGTTAGCAATAAACCATGTATCAATCAGAAAAGATAGAAGAATTAACCAACGTTTGTCACGCAGGATAAATGAGAATGACGCAAAGAACAAGGCAGCAGCCATCTTGACGAGGGTCTTTGAAGTCCAACCCAAGAACGAAGATTGCAAATCCAATTCGCGAAATGCGAAATGATCAAAGAGCAATGTTTTACCAAAAATAAATAAGGTAAATAGGGCAAATAAGCACCAATTTGCTCTGTTGTCAATGGCTAGCCATTGTTTGATACGTTCTCTCATACTTTAGCAATACAATAACATCCTGCCATAATCAAGACAAGTCCTACCCAATGTATAGGAGAAACATGCTCACGCAAAATAATCATACCAGTCAGCACACTAAAAACAAAACCTAGACTGGTCAATGGATAAACGAGTGAAAAGGCATATTTATTAAGTAGCCATAACCAAAACACGTTGGCACCAATCAATAACCACAAACCAAATTGTAAGTGAAGATTGAGAAACAAGTGTCCTACATTTCGCCAAGTCCAGGTGAATGGACTCTCCGCAGCCATACCCATTTTTAGGAGCAATTGTCCTACCACGGACATGGCTTGCTGTACAAGCATAAAAAGAAGTAAATACGAAGTTTTCATTGATTTTATAATGTCTTTTATTACTTACCTTGTTTAAATCGGTAAGACGCTTTCAAATCTCGATAGCGTAGAGCAACCTCTTCTATGACGCTTTCCCAAGAACGAGAGATTGTTTTCGAAGCTCTATCTCCTACTCGTCTCATCTCCTCAGGATGGTTCATCAAATAGGTTATTTGCTCAGCAAAATCCGTAGGATCATTATGAGTAAGGAATCCATTTTCTCCATCTGCGATAGCAGTAGCCGCTGTTGACTCACGCAGCAAAACTGATGGTGTGTGCATTGCAGCAGACTCGCGTACAACCAATCCACAGGTGTCATATAATGATGGAAAGAGGAACAAATCAGCTGCAGCGTAAATGCGTTTGAGACGCTCGCGATCGTGTATGCAACCCAATAATGTCACACGGTGTGATAAACCCAATTGCACGATGAGTGCACGAATAGCGTGTACAGCATAACCAGTACCGACCATAAAGAAATGGAATGGTTTATCTTTTATCTGAGCTAATGATTCAAGAATAAAACTGATATTCTTTTCCCATGTATGCTGTCCCACATAGAGAAGCATCGTTTCTTCTGGCAGTATTCCTAACTCTTCACGCATAGCCCCACGCATAACCGCTACTTGCGCTTTGCTTGCATAGAAATCATTGCCATTCTCTACCACCTCTACATGGCCTTTATAACCATATTCACGTAATGTTTCTTCTACAGCTGGCAATGGTATCCACACTTCATCTGCTTTCTCATAGAAACGAATAATTTGCTTTACCATCCAATCTACAATTGGTTTACATCGCACATTGTGCTCAAAGTCCTGGCGGTATTTGCTATGAAATGTAGCTACTAGCGGTATTTGTTGCCTTCTTGAAATCTTATATGCCAACGAACCTGTTGTAAAGGGACAATGAGCATGCACTAAATCAAAGTTCATTTGTCTCCATTGGTGCATAAATTGAAAATCTAGAAAAGGCAATCCGTATCGATATGGTGCCCTAAATGGAATTGGAACGGACACATATCGATAAATCGGATAAGTCGCAGAACTCATCACTTCTTGCATATTGGGAGCATAGGGAGTAATGACAGACACATCGTGTCCCGTCTCCTTTAACCAATAGGCATAGTTCTGCGCAGTAATTCCCACTCCGTCTAAAACCGGAGGAAAATTATCATTAAAAATTCCTATCATTATGTAGTGTAACTAAGCTATAATGTAGCTTCGTACTCCCTCATGCAATCTACCAAGGCTTGTACACCTTCGAGGGTCATTGCATTATAGGTACTGGCACGGAAACCACCTACCAAACGGTGTCCTTTGATACCCACCATACCTTTGGCGGTAGCAAACTTGAAGAAGTCATCTTGCAAGTGTGCGTACTCTGGTTTCAACACAAAGCAGATATTCATCAATGAACGGTCCTCTGCCTTAGCGGTACCCTCAAAGATCTTGCTCTCGTCGATGGCTTTATAGAGCAACTCTGCTTTCGCCACATTACGCTCCTTAGCCGCCTCTAGTCCGCCATTAGCCTTGAGCCAACGCAAAGTGAGCATAGCGGTGTAGATTGGCAATACAGGAGGAGTATTGAACATACTGCCGTTCTCTACATGCGTACGATAATCCAACATAGTTGGGATATAACGACTCACCTTACCGAGGAACTCCTCTTTCACAATTACAAAGGTAACACCTGCAGGTGCCAAGTTCTTTTGTGCGCCACCATAGATGATATCATACTTGCTCACATCGATTGGACGAGAGAGGATATCCGAAGACATATCAGCAATCAAAGGTACATTGCCTTTCTTCTCATAGATAACCTGGAGTTTCTCGTCAGAAATCTCAGTGCCATAAATAGTATTATTGGTTGTGATATGTAGGTAATCAGCATCTTGTGGTACCTCAAAATCCATAGGAATATGAGTGAAGTTATCCGCTGCAGATGTAGCCACCTCTACCACTTCGCCGAAAGCTTTTGCCTCTTTAATAGCTTTCTTAGACCAAACACCCGTGTTGAGATATGCGGCTTTATGCTCAAGGCAGTTGAATGGTACCATGCAGAATTGCAAACTAGCACCACCACCCACGAAAATCACGCGGTAACCCTCTGGAATATTCAACAGTTCCTTCATCAGCGCTTCTGCCTCATCCACAACAGGTTGGAAATACTTTGCACGGTGAGAGATCTCTAGGATACTTAAGCCCTCGCCTTGAAAATCTACGACAGCCTCTGCTGTTTGCTTAATCACTTCTGCTGGCAGGATACTTGGTCCTGCGTTAAAATTGTATTTTTTCATATTATTTATGATTTTTCGTCATTTTCCATTTACTATCTTTACCTTCGATCACTTCGGTATCCGCTTTCTTGACTGCATCTTTGATAGCGTCTTTGACCTTCTTGGCGGTTTCTTTTACATTTTCTACGATCTCTTCTACCAAGTCGGCTTTCTCTACCCAGCAGAGTGCGTCGCCTTTAACCGCAGTAGTTCCTTGCTCTTTATCGATAGAAACCACGCGACAGTGGCAGTATGCACGGATAGGCTCAATACCGTGAGGAGTTTGTAGATAACATACCACATCGCCCTCTTTAAAGAAAGTACCCAATGCAGGCGCTTTGCTGTCCTCGTTGAAGTCCAACTCCCACATCACTTTACCAGAGAGAGTAGCCTCCAATGGTTCAGCATTAGGATGCAAGATAGCACGTTTGTCAGCCGCCGTCAATACCTTAACAGCTTGGCCACTTGCAGCAGCTTTCTCTATGCGCTCAAAGAGATCCTTATTAAACTGCTCTTTCGCTTGACCCGACTTATACTCGCGGTATTGCTTCTCGTGCATAGCGAACTCAAAGAGTTCCTCATCGTCTTGACCACGGTCCCAACCGTTCTTCTCCATCTCTGCGATGAATTGTGGCAATACATCTGGGTACAAGGCTTGTGGATCATCAGTATAGAACTCCATATTCTTCTCTTTGGCGAGTTCTATAATCTCTGGTGCTAGTTCGCCAGGGAGTTTACCTGACTTACCAAGGATCATACCCCACATAGCAGGGTCCATGCGTGTGAATGGTTTTTCACCCATAGACTTGCTATAGAGATTCATCAGAGCAGCATTCTTGACATATTGAGAGAATGGTGTTACAAGACATGGGGTACCGAGCATTGGCCATATGCGTTGTACCTCGTCAAAGAGCTCAACGAGGAGTTCGTCTTCGCTGAGTGCTGCTTGTCCACGTTTCACAAGATTGGCATTGATAGCCGCATGCATACCCTTCAAGTCTGCCATCAGCGAACCCATCATACCACCAGGAAGACCACAACCCACAAGGAGCGAGGTCATCTTGGAGTTGCGAGGATCAATCCAATAGCCGAGGAAATCGTCGATAAACTCTTGGGTGAGCGAACGAGCTTCCATATAGGCCTTCATATTAATATCCTTCACTAGGAAACCAGCGTCCTTGAGCATAGACTGAATAGTAATCACATCAGGGTGTACCATACCCCAGCTGAGTGGCTCCATGGCTACGTCCAACACATCACCACCTGCCTTAGCCACCTCAAGCATACTTGCTACAGAGAAGCCAGGACCAGAGTGTCCGTGGTATTGGATAATGATATCAGGGTGTTTCTCTTTGATAGCCGCAACGATAGTGCCGAGCATAGCAGGACGACCAATACCCGCCATATCCTTGAGACATATCTCTTGTGCGCCGTTAGCAATAAGCTCTTCCGCCAGATTGATATAATATTCCGCATTGTGTACTTGAGAATAGGTAATACACATAGTCGCTTGTGCAGTCATACCCGCCTCCTTCGCCCATTTAATAGATGGGATGATATTGCGAGGGTCATTAAGGCCGCAGAAAATACGAGTAATATCAACGCCTTGTGCATGCTTTACCTTATACATCAATTTGCGCACATCCGCAGGCACCGGGTTCATGCGCAACGCATTAAGACCGCGATCCAGCATATGGGTCTTGATACCTGCTTCGTTAAAAGGTTTGGTAAAAGTGCGTACTGCTTGGTTAGGATTCTCACCATAGAGAAGGTTAACCTGCTCACTAGCACCACCATTCGTTTCAACACGATCAAAGCAACCCATATCAATGATTACAGGCGCAATTTTAGCCAACTGATCTTTGCGTGGCACGTACTTGCCACTACTCTGCCACATGTCACGATAGACAAGGGAGAATTGAATTTCTTTTTTAGCCATAATGGTTTACTTATTAAATAGCGTGCAAAGGTAGTAAAAAAAACACAAATGCGCAAGGAAAAACAAAGTTTTTTTTACATATTTTATATATTTCATGTAAAATTTGCATATTTCATTTTTTTTTACTACCTTTGCACCGCAAAATGTTGGCTAATCAAAAACCATGGAGCGTCCATTCAATATTCCTACAGAAACGACACCTCACGAGGCATCATCGATCCTTGATCGCAAATGGGTAGTACGGAGTATCATCACCGTACTTGTATTGGTTGCACTGTATGTATTAATCCGTCGTTTGAGCGGTGTACTGCTGCCCTTCCTAATTAGTTTTGTGGTGGCATATATGTTAGCACCCATTGTTAAGTTTTTTCAAGAGACATGCCGACTTAAAAATCGTCTCCTATCTATCCTCGTAACACTTTTGCTTATTTCGGGTGTGATCGCGGGTGTGGTAGCGGCTGTAGTGCCTGCTATCAGCAAACAAGCCACCTCGCTCTCGTATAGTATCAAACATTACATCAATCAAGGAGATAGCATACGTTACTTCTCGCCTGAACTCAATGCTGAGATCAAAGAATTGATTCAAAGTTTGGATATCAAAGCATTACTTCAGAACAACGAGGTACAAGAAGGCATTAAAAAGGCAATCCCAATGCTGAGCGAATGGATCGGCAATGGTATCAATGCTTTGGGCGGACTAGCCGTTGCTTTCGTGTGCGTACTATATATTGTATTCCTCTTAATAGACTACGAGAAAATTACCAAGAATTGGTTCAAATACGTCCCTGAGCGATTTAGTGGAACGATACAAATGCTCATGACAGATCTAGATCGCAACATGAATGCCTATTTCCGCGGACAAGCGCTAGTGGCAGGTATAGTGGGCGTGCTTTTTGCTATCGGCTTTCAAATCATCGGTTTGCCAATGGGTATTGGTATAGGACTAATGATAGGAGTACTCAATCTCGTTCCATACATGCAGGCACTGGGTATTCCACCATGTATATTATTAGCTTTAATCCAAGCTTCTGAAACAGGACGTCCCGTTTGGGTCACACTCTTGTGCCTAGCGGCCGTGTTCATTATAGTACAAACCATCCAAGACATGATACTCGTACCCAAGATTATGGGCGATGTTACGGGTATGGGACCCGCATGGATATTGCTCAGTCTATCCATTTGGGGATCGCTCTTGGGCGTTGTCGGAATGATTATCGCATTGCCTCTCACCACCCTACTCGTTTCGTATTATAAGCGTTTTATATTAAAGATTGAAGACACTCCAAAACCAAGCCCTAAAAAGCCAAAATGGATGTTTTGGAAGAAGGGTCAAAAGTAAGTTTGAAAAATAGATTTTACAAAATTCAAAAAACATTTGTACAATCCAAAAAAAATTACTACCTTTGCACCCCGAAATAAAGATAACAATATAATTGTATTATATATGAATTTCGGAACTCCCCTTACCTCTGTGGCTACTAAGGCATTATTGCTCGGAAGTGGCGAATTGGGCAAAGAAGTTGCCCTTGAGCTCCAACGCTATGGCGTGGAAGTGATTGCGTGCGATAAGTACGAGAATGCTCCGGCTATGCAAGTGGCACATCGCTCTCATGTGTTCAATATGTTGGACGGCGCAAAGCTCCGCCAAGTGATTGAGCTAGAGCAACCAAGTATGATTATCCCTGAGGTAGAAGCTATTGCTACCCCTACTCTCGTCGAATTAGAAAAAGAAGGTTACCGCGTTATCCCTACGGCTAACGCGGCTTTTTTAACTATGAACCGTGAGGCTATTCGCCGCATGGCAGCCGAAGATTTGGGTTTACCTACTGCTAGATATAAGTTTGCAGACACCCATGAGGAGTACCTGCAAGCCATCGAAGAGATCGGTATCCCATGTGTGGTGAAGCCAATCATGTCATCGTCGGGTCATGGTCAATCGACTGTGAAGAGTGAAGCGGATGTAGAGCCAGCATGGACCGAATCACAAATGGGTGGACGTGCAGGTGCAGGTCGCGTGATCGTAGAGGGATTTGTGCATTTTGATTATGAGATCACCCTCCTCACCGTTCGTCATGCAGGTGGAACGACCTTCCTCAAGCCAATTGGTCACCACCAAGTGGATGGCGACTACCGCGAGTCATGGCAACCTCAAGCCATGAGCGAAACGGCTATTGCGCAAGCAGAGGATATTGCGAAGAAAGTAACTGACGCGTTGGGCGGATATGGAATCTTTGGCGTGGAGATGTTCGTAGAGGGCGACCATGTGATATTCTCTGAGGTGAGTCCTCGTCCACACGATACAGGTATGGTGACGATGATCTCGCAAGACTTGTCCGAGTTTGCGTTGCATGCGCGTGCGGTATTGGGCTTGCCAATCCCAGAGGTGCGTTTCTTCGGTGCAAGCGCATCGAAGGCGATTGTAGTGGAAGGAGATGCGACAGAAGTAGTCTTCAGCGGCGTAGAGGAAGCATTGGCTATGCCAGGCGTACAGGTGCGATTCTTTGGCAAACCAGAGGTTCACGGACACCGTCGTTATGGCGTGATCCTCGCGACCGACGAGAATACCGACAAAGCGGTAGCCAAAGCCATTGAGGCTTTCAACAAAATCAAAGTAGAAAATAAAGACTTACATACAATATGATTGAACGTTACAGCCGCGCAGTCATGCGCAACATTTGGACAGAAGAGAATAAGTTCAACGCTTATCTCGAAGTAGAAATCTTGGCTGCAGAAGCATGGAGCACCTTGGGCGTAGTCCCAGCAGAGGATGTGAAGTTGCTTCGCGAAAAAGCCACTTTTGATGTAAACCGCATCCACGAGATCGAGGAAATCACCCGTCACGATGTAGTAGCATTTACCCGCGCCGTGAGCGAGAGTTTGGGTGAGGAGCGCAAATGGGTACACTATGGATTGACCTCTACCGACGTGGTAGATACTGCTAATGGTTATCTCTTGAAACAAGCCAACGAGATCCTTCGCAACGATTTGAACTCATTCCTCGAGGTATTGAAGCGCCGTGCAAACGAGTTCAAGTACACCCCTGTGATTGGTCGTACCCACGGTATGCACGCCGATGTGAGCAGTTTTGGCTTGAAATGGGCGCTCTGGTACGAGGAGATGCGCCGCAACATAGAGCGCTTTGAGATGGCAGCTAAGGGTGTAGAGGCAGGTAAATTGTCAGGCGCGGTAGGTAACTACGCCAACATTCCACCAGCCATCCAAACATACGTATGCGAGCACCTCGGCATCGAGTCTGCGGCAATCGCTACACAAGTGTTGGGTCGCGACCGTCATGCGTTCTACTTGGCTACTTTGGCTGTGATTGCTGGTACCTTGGAGCAAATGGCATTGGAGGTACGTAACATGCAACGCCAAGAGGTACGCGAGGTGGAAGAGGCATTCAAGAAAGGACAGAAAGGTTCGTCTGCGATGCCACACAAACGCAATCCTATCTCCTCTGAAAATATATGCGGATGCGCGCGCGTAATGCGTGGATATATGTGTACTGCAAGCGAGAACATTGCATTGTGGCACGAGCGTGACATTAGCCACAGCTCTACCGAGCGTATCGTATTGCCAGACGCAACGATGTTGCTTGATTATATGTTGGCACGCTTCGAGGGTATCCTCGACAACCTCGTGGTATATCCAGAGAACATGCTACACAATATCGGTTTGACCCACGGCGCTATCTTTGCGCAACGCGTGATGAACGCGCTCATCGAGAAGGGCTTTGTGCGTGAGCAGGCATACGATCTGGTACAACCTGTAGCGATGAAGACGCTGATGGAAGGTGGCGAGATGCAAGAGAACCTCAAACTCACCGAGGGAGTTACCGCACACCTGAGCAACGAGGAGATTGACGCATGCTTCAGCCTCGATTACTACATGAAGAATGTGGATTATATATTCCAACAGGTTGGAATTTAGTTTAGTGTTTAGAGTTTAGTGTTTAGAGATTAAAGACAAGATTATATGAAAAAAGTAGATGTCGTATTAGGCATGCAATGGGGCGATGAAGGCAAAGGTAAAATCGTCGATGTATTGACCCCACGTTATGAAGCAGTTGCACGATTCCAAGGTGGACCTAACGCTGGTCACAGCCTGTACTTCGGCGACAAGAGTTTTGTTCTCCACACCGTTCCATCCGGTATCTTCCGCGATGGTACTACCAATATCATTGGTAACGGCGTAGTGATTGACCCTATCATCCTCATGGAGGAGATCCATGCTATTGAGGCGATGGAGGTGGATGTAAAGAGCCGTTTACAAATCGCTAAACGTGCGAACCTCATTCTCCCTACCCACCGCATGTTGGACGCTGCTTCGGAGAAGAAGAAAGGCGATAAGAAAGTAGGCACTACCGGCAAAGGTATCGGTCCTACCTATACCGATAAGATTGCTCGTAATGGTCTGCGCGTAGGTGATATCCTGCGTCCTGACTTCCTTGAGCGTTACAACGCACTCCGCGCAGCTCACCAAGAGCAATTGGGCGGCATTGAGTTGCCAGACGACAGCGCATGGCTCAGCGCCATCGAGGAGATGAAGCAATTCCCTATCGTGGACAATGAGATCATCGTAAACAACATGCTTCGCGAAGATAAAGGTATCTTGGCAGAAGGTGCTCAAGGTTCGTTGTTGGATGTGGACTTCGGTACTTATCCATTCGTAACCTCCAGCAACACCCTCTGTGCAGGTGCTTGCACCGGTCTGGGTGTAGCTCCTCAACATATCGGCGAGGTATATGGAATCTTCAAAGCGTACTGCACACGCGTAGGCGAAGGTCCATTCCCAACCGAGCTCTTTGACGAGGTAGGCGAAGAACTCCGCAAGATTGGTCACGAGTTTGGCGCTACTACTGGTCGTCCACGCCGTTGCGGATGGCTTGACCTTGTGGCACTCAAATACACCGTGATGATGAACGGCGCTACATCACTCATCATGATGAAGAGTGACGTGCTCAACGACTTTGATACCATCAAGGTGTGCGTAGGCTATGAGCTCAATGGCGAGGCAATCGACTACTTCCCATTTGAGGCAGATGCAGATAATATCAAGCCAATCTACAAGGAGTTCCCAGGATGGAAGTGCGATGTATCCGTATGCCGCACCTACGAGGAACTGCCTAAGGAACTAAAAGAGTATATAACTTACATCGAGCAAGAGACTGGCGTAAGCATTGATGTGGTGTCAGTAGGTCCAGATCGTAGCGAAACAATCCTTCGCTAAGGTTAAAGGTTAAAGATTAAAGGTTAAAGGCAAGAATATGAAAAAAGTAACATTGAAACTCTCCGATGGCACCTGCTTCCAAGGTACATCATTTGGCTACGAGAAGAATGTAGCTGGAGAGCTCGTATTCAATACCACCATGATTGGTTATCCAGAGGTGCTGACTGACGCGAACTTTGAAGGTCAGCTCGTGGTGATGACCTATCCATTGATTGGTAACTACGGCGTGCCTGCATGCAGTAGTTTGGAGAATGGTTTGTCCGAGTTTATGGACAGCCACCGCATCCACCCTGCGGCAGTGATCATGACCGAGTACAGCCCAGAGTACAGCCACTGGAATGCCAACGAGGATTTGGCAGCATGGCTGATTCGTGAGCAGATACCTGCTATCACAGGCGTTGATACCCGTGAGCTAACCAAGCATCTGCGCGAGAACGGCACCATGCAAGCCACTCTCATTTTCGAAGGCGATGACACCACCCCTGTAGTCAACGACGAGAACCTTGTGCCACAAGTGAGTTGCAAAGAGGTAGCAACCTACAACGCGGGGGCAGGCAAGAAAGTGGTGCTCGTGGATTGCGGCGTGAAAGAAGGCATCATCCGCTACCTGCTCGCTCGCGGCGTAGAGGTGACACGCGTGCCATGGGACTATGACTTCAACACCCTCGAGTTTGACGCCCTAATGCTCAGCAACGGCCCTGGTGATCCAGAGGATTGCGCTGTGACAATAGAGAATATCAAGACTTTCCTCGCCAAAGGCGAAGATAAGCCTTTGTTGGGCCTTGGACTAGGCAACCAACTCTTGGCTCTCGCTGCAGGCGCAGAGGTATTGAAACATAAATATGGTCACCGTGGCGCTACTCAACCTGTACAAATAGTAGGTGGCGAGCGTTGCTACATCACCGCACAAAACCACGGTTATGTAGTGGACGGTACTACCCTACCTGCGGAGTGGAAAGAGTGGTTCGTGAACATGAACGACCGCACCAACGAGGGTATTCGCCACGCAGAGAAACCATGGATGGCAGTACAGTTTATTCCAGAAATGAACTGCGGACCTAAGGACTCTGAATTCGTATTCGATAACTTCTTCCAACTTCTTAACAAATAACGGCCATGGAGAAAAAAGATATTAAGAAAGTATTGGTGCTCGGTTCTGGAGCACTCAAGATTGGTGAAGCAGGTGAGTTTGACTACTCTGGTTCACAAGCCCTCAAGGCCCTTCGTGAAGAAGGTATCTATACCGTACTCATCAACCCTAATATCGCTACCGTACAAACCAGCGAAGGTGTAGCAGACAAGATCTACTTCTTGCCAGTTAACCCATTCTTCGTGGAGAAAGTGATTGCGAAGGAGCGTCCAGATGGCGTACTTCTCGCCTTCGGTGGACAAACCGCCCTCAACTGCGGTGTGGAACTATACAAGAGCGGCGTATTAGCGAAATATAATGTACAAGTGCTCGGTACCCCAGTACAAGCTATCATGGACACCGAGGACCGTGAGCTCTTCGTAGAGAAACTGGATGAGATCAATGTCAAGACCATCCAAAGCGAAGCTTGCGAAACTATCGAAGCAGCTCGTGCAGCAGCTAAAGAACTTGGCTACCCAGTTATCCTTCGTGCGGCATATGCACTCGGCGGTTTGGGCTCAGGCTTCTGCGACAACGAGGAAGAGCTCAACATCATCGCTGAGAAAGCGTTTAGTTTCTCTCCACAAGTACTCGTTGAGAAATCACTCAAGGGCTGGAAAGAGATTGAGTATGAGGTAGTTCGTGATAAATACGACAACTGTATCACCGTCTGCAACATGGAGAACCTCGACCCACTCGGTATTCACACCGGTGAGTCTATCGTGATTGCTCCTACCCAAACATTGACCAAATCTGAGGCAGCCAAGCTCCGCGCTTTGGCTATCAAGATCGTTCGCCACGTGGGTATCGTAGGTGAGTGTAACGTGCAATACGCGCTCGACCCATATTCAGAGGATTACCGCGTGATTGAGGTGAACGCTCGTCTCTCTCGCTCTTCTGCATTGGCATCAAAAGCAACGGGTTATCCACTCGCTTTCGTAGCAGCTAAGATCGCTCTCGGCTATGGTCTCTTTGAACTCAAGAACTCAGTGACCAAAGATACTCCTGCTTTCTTCGAGCCAACATTGGACTATATCGTAGCTAAACTTCCACGCTGGGACCTCGGTAAGTTCCGTGGCGTAGATCGCGAGATTGGCTCCAGCATGAAGTCTGTGGGCGAGGTAATGGCTATCGGTCGCACCTTCGAAGATACCATCCAAAAGGGTCTTCGTATGATTGGTCAAGGTATGCACGGCTTCACCGAGAACAAGCAACTGCATGTGGACGACCTCGACCATGCATTATCTGCTCCAACCGACAAGCGTATCTTCTTCCTCTCGCAAGCATTGCATGCAGGATATACTATTGACCGCTTGCACGAACTCACAAAGATCGACCGTTGGTTCCTGGAGAAACTCCAAAATATCGTTAAAACGGACAACGAACTCAAGGCTGCAGGTACCCTCCAAAACATTGACGAGGACTTGATGCGCAAAGCCAAGATCCAAGGTTTCTCTGACTTCCAAATCGCGAAAGCCGTTGGGTTGGGCAACCAAATGGATATGGATTTTGCGGTGCTCGTAGCACGCAAGCATCGTCTCTCTTTGGGCGTTAAACCCGTTGTAAAACAGATAGATACACTCGCAGCAGAGTTCCCTGCTCAAACCAACTACCTCTACCTCACCTACTCCGGTGTAGCCAACGATGTGAAGTACATGAACGACCGCAAGTCAGTCGTAGTACTCGGTTCGGGTGCATACCGTATTGGTTCATCTGTAGAGTTTGACTGGTGCGGCGTACAAGCACTCAAGACTATCCGCGAGAACGGCTATCGCTCCGTGATGATCAACTACAACCCTGAGACCGTATCTACCGACTACGATATGTGCGATCGTCTCTACTTCGACGAGCTCACTTTCGAGCGCGTGATGGATATTCTCGAACTCGAGAACCCACACGGTGTGATCGTATCTACAGGTGGACAAATCCCTAACAACCTCGCACTCAAGCTCGATGCACAACATATGCCTATCCTCGGTACCACCGCTCGTAGTATCGACAACGCCGAGGACCGCGATAAGTTCTCTGCAATGCTCGACCGCATTGGTGTAGATCAACCAGAATGGAGCGCCCTCACCTCTATGGAGGATGTGAAGACCTTCATCGACAAGGTGGGCTTCCCTGTGCTCGTTCGTCCATCATACGTGCTCTCTGGTGCAGCAATGAACGTTTGCTTCAACCAAGAGGAATTAGAGCGCTTCCTCAAGATGGCAGCAACTGTGAGCAAAAAGCACCCAGTCGTAATCTCTAAGTTCATGCTCAACACCAAGGAGATTGAGATGGACGCTGTGGCAAAGGATGGCGAGATCATCGCATACGCTATCTCCGAGCACGTAGAGTTCGCTGGTGTACACTCAGGCGACGCGACCATCCAGTTCCCTGCACAAAAACTCTATGTAGAGACTGTGCGCCGAATCAAGAAGATCTCTGGTCAAATCGCACGCGAGCTCAATATCTCTGGTCCATTCAATATCCAGTACCTCGCTCGCGAGAACGAGATCAAGGTGATCGAATGTAACCTCCGTGCTTCACGCTCGTTCCCATTCGTATCTAAAGTATTGAAGATCAACTTCATCGATATTGCTACTCGTATCATGCTCGGTCTCCCTGTGGAAAAACCAAGCAAGAACTTCTTCGACTTCGACTATGTGGGTGTCAAGGCATCTCAGTTCTCATTCAACCGTCTGCAAAAGGCTGACCCAGTCATCGGTGTGGATATGACCTCTACGGGTGAGGTTGGTTGTCTCGGTGAAGATGCTAACGCAGCCCTCTTGACATCTATGCTCTCCGTAGGCATGCGCGTACCAAAGAAGAATGTACTCTTCTCTATCGGTTCGCCTAAGCAAAAAGCACAGATGCTCGAGTCTGCACGCCAACTCATCGCGAAGGGATTCAATATCTATGCTACCCTTGGTACAAGCCACTTCCTCACAGAGGCAGGTATCCCTAATACCACGGTTTACCAACCATCCGAGGAGGGTACTCCACAAGCTATTGACCTCATGCGCGAAGGCGTGATTGAGTTCGTAGTGAGTGTACCAAAGGATATCGTAACCGACCCACAAAACGATGTTTGCTACCACGTTCGTCGTGCGGCGATTGACCTCAATGTGCCATTGCTCACCAATGCACGCCTTGCAGCAGCGTTCATCAACGCCTTCTGCACTGTCGATGTCAACGACCTCGCTATCCAATCGTGGGATGAATACAAGTAAACTTACGCTCCAAAAATTACTCAAAATTATAGTATATTATTCAAAATTTTCAGATGAAATAATTTTGGTTAATTTTCTATAATATACTACAATTTTGGGAGCGAATAATTTCAACAATTTTTGGATTAATTTTAAATAATTTTTGTTATTATTTTATGAACGCTTTAACAGCAACCAATTTTAACTTTCCTGGTCAAACCAATGTGTACCACGGCAAAGTGCGTGATGTATATTTCATCGGTGAGGACTGCCTCGCTATGGTAGCCACCGACCGTATTTCTGCTTTTGATGTCATCCTCCCAAAAGGTATTCCATTCAAAGGCCAAATCCTCAACCAAATCGCGGCTAAGTTCCTTGATGCAACAGCCGACATCGTACCTAACTGGAAACAAGCTACTCCAGACCCTATGGTAACCGTAGGTGTTCGTTGTGAGGGTTATCCAGTAGAGATGATCGTTCGCGGTTACCTCTGCGGCTCTGCATGGCGTGCTTACAAGAGCGGCGTGCGTGAGATCTGCGGTGTACAATTGCCAGAAGGCATGCGCGAGAACGAGAAGTTCCCTACCCCAATCATCACTCCTACTACCAAGGCGGAGATCGGAGCACACGATGAGGACATCTCTCGTGAAGAGATTATCGCTCAAGGACTTATCCCAGAGGCAGAGTACGAGCAATTGGAGAAATACACCCTCGCTCTCTTCAACCGTGGACAAGAGATCGCAGCTAAGCAAGGTCTTATCCTCGTGGATACCAAATATGAGTTTGGTAAGCACGGCGACCAAATCCTCCTCATGGACGAGGTACATACCCCAGACTCAAGCCGCTACTTCTACGCTGAGGGCTATGAGGAGCGCTTCGAGGCAGGTTTGCCACAAAAGCAACTCTCCAAAGAGTTCGTTCGTGAGTGGTTGATGGACAACGGCTTCCAAGGCAAAGAGGGACAACAAGTACCAGAGATGACCGACGAGGTAGTAGCTGGTATAACCGCCCGCTATATCGAACTCTACGAAGGCATCACTGGCGAAAAACTCGTCCTCGACGCTTCCGCCGAAGACCTCACCGCTCGCATCGAGAAAAATTTGACCGACTATTTAACAAAATAATAAGCTAGCCACTTACAACGATATGGCAGGTTTCTTCGGAACTATTTCAACAGCAAGCTGCGTAACCGATGTCTTCTACGGCACGGACTACCATTCCCACCTCGGTACACGCCGTGCGGGTATGGCAACCTTCGACAAGGAGAACGGCTTCAAACGAAGCATTCACAATATCTCCAACTCGCACTTCCGCACGAAGTTCGAACACGAGTTGGACGAGTTTAGTGGCAACGCTGGCATTGGTATCATTTCCGATACCGATGCACAGCCACTGCTCATCAATTCGCACCTCGGTCGCTTTGCTATCAGCACCATTGGTAAGATCAACAACCAAGACGATTTGGTAGCTCACTTGCTCGAACAAAAAGTACATCTCTCCGAGTTCAGTAGCGGACGCGTAAACCCCACAGAATTAGT
>JBGVEC010000048.1:0-58513 GCA_045119815.1 Paludibacteraceae bacterium
GCAATCCACTTGAAGCCTGTATATTCGTCGGTCAAGGTCACACCTTGTGCGTCTGCCATCTTACGGATTAACTCGCTGGTAACGATGGTCTTAACGAGGTAGTGCTCTGGGCGGAGTTTGCCGAGTTTCTTCATATTGTTGATGATGTAGTAGCAGTACATCATGCAGGTTTGATTGCCATTGATGATGGTCCACTCGCCTTTGTCGTTGCGGCAAACGATGGCGATACGGTCAGCATCTGGGTCAGAAGCGATGACAAGGTCGGCGTTGAGTTGGGTACCAAGGTTCATACCCATGGTCATTGCCTCAGCGTTCTCTGGGTTAGGACTCTGTACGGTAGAGAAGTTGCCATCGATGACCATTTGCTCAGGTACGACGTGGATATTCTCGAAACCCCAAGAGCGAAGGCACATAGGAATGATTTGGCGTCCTGCGCCGTGGAGAGGGGTATAAACGATGTTGAGGTCTTTTTGACGGAGGATGGTCTCTTGGTCGATCATGACAGTCTTCACAGCTTGCATGTAGTCATAGTCCATCTCGCCGCCAATAATCTCGATAAGATGCTCATTGCCAGTCATTTTCACATCAGCGAGGGTCACTTTGTTCACCTCGTCGATGATACCTTGGTCGTGTGGTTGGAGCACTTGGCTACCGTCCTCCCAGTATGCCTTGTAACCGTTGTACTCTTTAGGGTTGTGACTGGCGGTTACATTGACACCACCTTGTGCAGAAAGGTGACGGATGGCGAAGCTAACCTCTGGTGTTGGGCGTAGGCTCTCGAAGAGATATACCTTGATGCCGTTGGCAGCAAATACCGCAGCTACGGTCTCGGCAAAGAGGCGGCCGTTATTACGACAGTCGTGACCTACTACGACGCTGACGGTGTCGCCTTTGAGGGTCGTGAAACCGCCTTCGCGTTGTACTTTGAGGAGGTAGTTGGCATAGCCTTGGGTAGCTTGTGCCACGATGTATTGGTTCATGCGGTTGGTACCAGGACCCATAAGGCCACGGAGACCACCTGTACCAAATTCGAGGGTGCGATAGAAACTATCGATGAGTTCGGTTTTGTCTTCCGCCTCGATCATGGCTTTGACAGCAGCTTGCGTCTCGGCATCGTAAGGCGCTTTAGTCCATTGTTCAGCAATGGCTAATACTTTTTCGAGTTCTTCGTTTTTCATATTACTTGTATTTTTTTAAGTTTACGTAATTTATCGGGTGCAAAGGTACGAAAAAAATCGCATATGTGCAAGGGCTATGCGTTTTTTTTGTTTAGTGGACGCCCGTAAGCGGGCTACTGTTTAGGGTTTAGAAGTAGGTGTAAAAGCGTAAAAAGGCATGCCTATGAGATCATAAAAGTTGCTGAATAACCTATAAATAACCTATGAATCACCTAAGAATAACTAAAGATTTCCAAAGGTATTTCGGGTTCTTTGACAAATTAATTAAGGTACTTATTTAACGAGCAAACTAACAAAATAAAATCACACTTTCAAAAAAAAGTGATAAATACTTGCGTATTTAAGCAAAAAGTTGTACCTTTGCAGTCTTAATTGCACAAATAACCCCAAGACCAATAAACATCATGCAAACTGTAGAAGTAAACGGACTCGTCTTTGACGAATATTTATCAACTAAAGAGATCTCCAAAATCGTAGCTAATGTAGCTGCGCGTATCAATCGCGATTACGCAGGTAAAGAACCATTATTCATTTGCGTATTGAATGGTGCATTCATGTATGCATCGGACTTATTTAAGCGCATCACATTGCCTAGTGAAATTACATTCGTGCGCCTAAAATCCTATGAGGGAACAGCGACAACTGGCGAGGTAAAAATCCTCACCCCACTAACCGTAGATGTAGAAGATCGCGATGTGATTGTGATTGAAGATATCATAGATACAGGTTTGACCATGCACGGATTCATAGAACAATTAGAAAAGATGGGTGCTCGTTCTGTGGAGTTAACTTCGTTCTTGTTTAAGCCAGAGGCGTTGAGATACGCAGACGCGACACCAAAATACGCGGGATTGGAGATTCCGACTAAGTTTGTATTGGGTTATGGCTTGGATTTTGACGAGAAAGGCAGAAACCTTCCTGCGTTGTATGTGCTGAGGAGTTTAGATGTTTAGAGTTGAGAGTTTATTATGATTTTTTTAGAGAAAATAGGCGAGTATTTTTTGCTAATGTGTCGCGTATTGCGCACACCAGATAGGTGGCGTATGTTTTGGCGTCAATTGAGCAAGGAGATGGAAAAACAGGGGTTAGAGTCCATCCTCATTACATTGATTGTGAGTGTGTTTATGGGTGCAATCATGACTTTGCAAACCAAACTAAACACCGAAAATCCGCTATTGCCTGCATATTCAACGGGTTTGGTAACACGTGATTGTATCTTGTTGGAGTTCTCAAGTACGATTTTATGTTTGTTGCTCGCAGGAAAAGTAGGAAGTAATATCGCTTCTGAGATTGGTACGATGCGTATCACGGAGCAGATTGACGCTATGGAAATCATGGGTGTTAATTCGGCGAACTATTTGATATTGCCCAAGGTGGTAGCGTTTATGGTGATGATGCCATTGTTGGTAACACTGTCTATGTTTATGGGTCTTGTAGGCGGTTACGGTATTAGTGCTATCACAAATGTGTTACCTGTGTCAGAATATTTATTGGGTATTCAATATGCGTTTATACCATTTTATGTGTTTTACTCCTATATCAAGACGGTGGTGTTTGCGTTTGTAATCGCAAGTATGGCTTCTTACTATGGATATTACGCAAAAGGTGGTGCTTTGGAGGTAGGCAAAGCAAGTACAAAAGCAGTAGTGAATAGTAGTATCGTCATCTTGTTGCTTGATGTAGTATTGACGAACCTTATGCTTAATTAGTTTAGTGTTTAGAGTTTAGTGTTTAGAGGCGAGAGATTATGATTCAGGTAAAAGATGTAGTAAAGAGTTTTGATGGGAATGTGGTGTTGAACCATGTTTCTGCGAACTTTGAGGATGGCAAAGTGAATATGATCATCGGTCAGTCAGGATCAGGAAAGACTGTGCTGATGAAATCAATGATTGGTTTGCACCAAATTGATGGTGGGGAGATCATTTTTGATACAAGCGATGGGCAACAAAACTTGGCGGGGATGACAGAGAAAGAAGTGCGTATGCTGCATAGAGAAGTGGGCATGTTGTTTCAGGGTGCGGCATTGTTTGATAGCATGACTGTGCAAGAGAATGTGATGTATCCGTTGGAGATGTTTTCCGATATGAGCAGGGACGAAATGGTGGCACGAGCACGATTTTGTTTGGAGCGTGTAAATATGCCAGAAAGAGCATTTGGATTGATGCCAAGCGAGATTAGTGGTGGTATGCAAAAGCGCGTGGCGATTGCGAGAGCGATTGCGTTGAATCCGAAGTATTTGTTCTGCGACGAGCCTAACTCGGGATTGGATCCAAGAACAAGCTTGGTGATTGACAAATTGATTCAAGATATTACGCGAGAGTATAATATCTGTACCATTGTTAATAGCCATGATATGAACTCAATTATGGAGATTGGAGATAATATCGTGTTCTTGCGCAATGGCGTGAAAGAATGGCAAGGAAGTAGGTACGAGATTTTCCATGCAGAGAATGAGGCATTGAATGACTTTGTATTTGCGAGTGAGTTGTTTAAGAAAGTGAAGATTGCTTCGCAGTCGGTGTAGGGTGTAGAGTGTAAAGTGTAAAGGCAAGAGTTATGAAACAATTGTTTATAATATTGAGTGTGGTATGTATGACAAGTGGTGTATTGGCACAGCAGAAGCCGGCACGAGTGCCTGCATACCAAGGGGTCATTGAGCGTGTACAGCCTAATGGGGACACGGTGTATGTGCGATTGCATGGAGATGAGAGAAAGCATTGGATGACGTTGGAAGACGGCGTGACACTCGTCAAAGAGAATAAAAAAGGATATATCTGCTATGCTAAGAAAAAGAGAAATGGCACAATTGTAGCAACTTGTAAGAAAGTGAAACAATCGCAGGGGCAATTGTAGTTTAGGGTTTAGTGTTTAAAGAAAAGAATATGAGAAAAATAGTATTAATAGCAGTTTTATGTGTGATGGTATGTTCGGTATGGGCAGTACCTGCACGCAAGGGTGGAATAGTCACAACACAACCAGATGGCAGTCAAATCACTGTATATCAACATGGTGATGAGCATTTTCATTGGCAAACCAATGAGAAAGGCGAGTGGATAGAATTGAAACACGATGGTTTCTACCATGTAGTAGAAGCATTGAGTCGTGAGCAAATAGAGGCCAGACGAGTGGCTTCGTCAAAGCGAGCTGCAATGGCTGCATATCCACTGAATGTAGCACCAAGAGGATTGGTGATATTGGTTAATTTTGCGGATGTTGCATTTGAAACAGAGAAAGCGGAGATGGATAGTATGTTGACAGGAAAGAACTACACTCGAAATTATTCATATTCCTACAAAGGAAAGACATACAACATAAATTCACAAGGTTCAGCACGCCAGTATTTTCACGACGCATCTGATGGTCAATACAATCCACAATTTGACGTGATTGGTCCAGTGACCGTTAGCAACAATATGTCGTACTACGGTAAGAACGATAGCTATGGCAACGATATGTATGCAGATAAAATGGTTAGCGAGGCATGTAAGTTAGCGGATACAGAATTTGAGGTAGACTTTACCCAATATGACAACGATAATGATGGGTATGTGGATTTTGTGTTTGTGGTTTACGCTGGTTTTGGCGAAGCTGATGGTGGTGCAAGCACCACTATTTGGCCACACTCATGGAATTTGCTAGCGGCAGGTACACAATGCAAAGTGGATGGTAAAACCGTAGACTTGTACGCTTGCGGTAATGAGTTGGACTATTATTCCAAGAAGCACACAGGTATTGGTACTTTTTGCCATGAGTTCAGCCACGTGTTAGGTTTGCCAGATTTGTATGTAACCAACGACGCCAGTCATAATACATTGAATGAGTGGGATATTATGGACTACGGACCTTACAACAACGAGGGAAATACTCCTCCAACCTTCTCTGCATATGAGCGTTTCTTTATGGGATGGTTGCAACCACGATTGATTATAGATCTAGAGAACGTAGAATTAAAAGAACTTCAAGAAAGTAACGAGGCATTGCTAATCTCTTCGACCGACCAACATAACTTGATTGGTAATAATCCGGATCCAACCACTTTCTACGTTGTAGAAAATCGCCAACTGAAAGGTTGGGATGAGCATCTTCCTGGTCACGGCATGATGTTAACGAAGATACAATATAGTTATAACCGTTGGTATCAAAATACTGTGAACAACTCATCGAGCAAGATGGGTGTAGATTTGGTAGAGGCCAATGGAAAAGCTAGCGATTCTGGAAAAGCAACCGATCTCTTCCCCGCGGGAGCGAGCCAATATTTGGGAATCGAAGATCACACTATTGAGACCATTGAAGAAGTGGATGGTGTGATTAAGTTTAAGTATAAAGGTGGTATTGAAACAGCAATAGAGGATGTAGAAAAGACAGCAGATATCATTGCTATTTATAATATCCTTGGACAAAAACAAACAACTACTGACATTGAGATGTTGACTACAGGAACGTATATTGTAGTAACCTCTTCAGGTAGTTATAAAATGGTACGCTAAATGAAAATTATATCTTATAATCTCAATGGTATTCGCAGCGCAATAAGCAAGGGATTGTTTGATTGGCTGGCAGAAGAGCAACCCGATGTGTTTTGCATCCAAGAAAGCAAGGCGCAACCCGATCAGATAGATGTGATGACTATGCAGGAGTTGGGATACCAAAGCTATATCCACTCAGCAGAAAAGAAAGGGTATTCGGGCGTGGCGATCTTTACTCGTATTCAGCCAGATCGCGTAGTCGTGGGTATGGGGAATCCGAAATATGATTGTCAAGGTCGTGTGATTCGTGCGGATTATGGCGATGTAACCGTGATATGTGTGTATATCCCTTCGGGTGAAGCAGAAGGTCCAAAGTATGAATACAAGATGGAATTTTTGGAAGATTTCTTACAGTGGATCAAAGAGTTACGCAAGGAGAGACCCAATATAGTGGTGTGTGGAGATTACAATATTGCACACAAACCTATTGATATTAATAATTGGAAACGACAAGTAGGTGTGAGTGGATTCTTGCCTGAAGAACGCGAATGGCTAGACCGATGGGAGGAGAGCGGAATGGTGGACACCTTCCGTATGTTTGACCAAAGCGGCGAGAAATATAGTTGGTGGAGTTTTCGTGCTGGCTCACGCGCAAGGAACGTAGGATGGAGAATCGATTATCATTGGGTAAGTGAACCATTGCGTGAACGCGTATCGAATGCAAAAATATTAGCAGAAGTGGTGCATTCTGACCATTGTCCGGTTAGCATAGAGTTGAGTGTTTAGAGTTTAGTGTTTAGAGAGATGGATAAACTAAGAACAGAGCATTTATATAAGAAGTACGGTAAACGTACTGTCGTGAATGATGTGAGCATTTACCTAGAGCAAGGTGAGATTGTAGGTTTACTCGGTCCAAACGGCGCAGGCAAAACTACGACTTTCTATATGACTACGGGGTTGGTTTTGCCAAACAGCGGTAAGATATACCTCAACGACATGGATATATCCTCTATGCCGATGTACCGCCGTGCAAAATTGGGCATTGGTTATCTACCTCAAGAGGCGAGCGTATTTCGCAAGATGAGTGTGGAAGATAATATTCGTTCGGTATTGGAAATGACCAACTTCACCAAAGAATATCAAGAGCAGAAGTTAGAGCAATTGATTCAAGAATTTAATTTGGGTCATGTTCGCAAGAATATTGGTGATCGTTTGTCTGGTGGCGAAAGACGTCGTACCGAGATTGCTCGTTGTTTGGCTATTGAACCAAAGTTTGTGATGTTGGATGAACCTTTTGCAGGTGTGGATCCGATTGCGGTTCAAGAGATACAAGATGTGGTTTGGCGATTGAAGGATAAGAATATTGGTATTTTGATTACCGACCACAATGTGGATGAGACGCTGATGATTACTGATAGAGCGTATTTGTTGTTTGAAGGTAAGATTCTTTTTCATGGAACACCAGAAGAATTGGCGGCCAATCCTGTGGTGAGAAAAAATTATTTGGGTAGAGATTTTGAGTTAAAAAGAAAGACAAAAGTAGAGGAATGAGATTGGTACGAAACATATGTTTTATGCTCTTACACATACTAGTGTGTGTAAGTTGTAATCAAGTTCCTGCTTTCAATATATCAGCCACCCTATCTTCCCCTATACCTAATGGAGGTTTATCATGTGCAACAGCTTGCGAGTTCAATGGAAAGGGGTATATTTTCGGGGGCAGAACACAAAATGGCAACTATACCAATGATCTATGGGAGTATAATCCACAAACGAACAGTTGGAAACTAATTAGTCATTTACCAGGCAAAGCACGTGTCAATGCAATAATGGTATCTGACGGAGAGGCACTCTACATTGGATTAGGTTTTTCTAAGGGAAGTGTCTATGTTGATAGTTGTTATTTACAAGATTTTTGGCGTTTCACACCTGACGATGGTCAATGGGAACAGTTACAATCATACCCTTCAACGAATACGATACGAGGAGTTCCGTATGTATCAGATCAATCAATATATATTGCATGTGGTACAGGGTGGTCACACACCAATGAGTTAACACGCTACGATATTACAACTAACCAATGGACTATCGTTAATGCTCACCAATCTCGTATAGATGCACGTTTCGGAGCTGCAGGGGCGACTTGTGGCGGACATCATTTCTTTGGAACAGGCTTAAACGGCAAAAATACTTGTCAATGGTACGAAGTAGATTTAGCCAACGATGAATGGCATATACGATCAGAAATTCCAGGTAAAGGACGAACACTATGCGCTTATTGCGCAACAGATGAGTATGTATATTTATTCGGGGGGCGTTATTTTGCTGGAGAATATACGGGCGGAGAAGTTTTTAATGACCATATGCGTTACAACGTACTCAAAGACTGCTGGGAATATTGTAGTACAATGCCATGTGGACGAGCAGAAAACATGATAGCTTTTACTATAGATGGGAAAGTTTATTATGGATTGGGAGAAAACGAAAAGGGACAATTAATTAACACTCTCTATCAAATTGAAGAATAAATTATTTATCATATTATTACTCGGTTGCACCTTGTATGCACACGCTTGGGAATGGTGGCCTATACCAATGGCTCAGATGGACACTTGTCGCGACACACTACACTATACAAGCAAGGTACAAATCGTATCCTCTAGTGGCACGAATTCTCCGACTTGGTTACATGGCAATCAAAACGGAGAGATTGCATTGCTACCACACAGTGGAAATATTCGAGCAGGCATAGTAAAGCCAGCCACACGACCTAATAGATGGTTTGATTATGATTTCGGGGTAATACTATCTGGAAGAATAGCAGGAACAAACATATCAACAGTTCCCCACAAAATAGAAGGAACAGGTTTCTTTAGTTTGCTATACGCACACGCACGATTGTATGTTATAGATATTACTGCTGGTATCAAGCCTCTTTATTTTGGAGGGGGTGATGAAGAACTGACATGTGGTAGTTTATTACTATCCAATAACGCCCATCCTTTTCCACGTATAAGTATCGGCATTGATCAGTGGACACCAATCCCTGGATTATATGGATATGTAGACTTAAGAGGAGGATTGACACATGGTTGGTTAAATGATAATAATGGAAAGGTTAGCCATGTAAAACTGCACCACAAATATATTGGGCTATGCGCTGGTGGAAAACTTCCTATAAATATTAGTTATGAATTTCATCATGCGGTCATGTGGGGAGGATATCGCATTGACGGGCTTGATTTAGGTAATAATTTTGATAGTTTTCGTAATATATTTCTAGGTAGAAGTGGAGGGGCTACAGTTAGTGACCAATTGAATAAGCAAGGCAACCATATGCTCAGTCAGTTGCTATGTCTCACAGCTAAGGGAGAAGATTGGAAAGTGGATTTATACTGGCAAGATTTCCAGGAAGATGGTGGCATTAATTTCATTGGTTGTCGTGCTAATTCTAAGGATGGAAGATGGGGGATAAGTGCGGAACAAAATCATTGGCCATTTATCAGCGGTATAACATTTGAGATTATCCAGACGACTGATCAAAGTGGTCCTTGGCATGATCGTGATGGAATGGTTTTTGGAGGGGACGACTCTTATTATAGTAACAGTTCGTATCCACAAGGTTGGACATATTTTGGACAATCTATTTGTTCCCCATTACTCTTACCAACCAATAGTCGTGTATGGGCATATCACGCAGGAATCAAAGGTGATATATATGGTTTTAAATATCGCGCTCTATGCACCTATGCACGCAACTATGGTACTTATAAGGTCCCTAAAGAGAGCCAAAATACGGCCCTCTTATTGGAGGTAAAAAAGATTGTACCACAGGCTTGGGGATTAGAGTTTGGATTAAGTATCGCAGGGGATTTCGGAACACAAAAAGGGAACAACTTTGGAGCTATGCTCACAATAAGTAAACAAGGAATAATAAAACAATGGTAAATATGAATTTTGTAGAAACAAGTAATTGTATTTTTGCACAAGTTGTAAAAGATTATCATCGTACTAACGATGTAGACTATCCAATCAACAACCCTTATCAAATTGGTACCATCGAACATGAATTATACGCAAAGAATTGGATTGATGTCGTACAATGGCATTTGGAAGATATTATTCGTGACCCTCAAATAGATCCAGTTGATGCCTTAGCATTGAAGCGCCGAATAGATAAGAGCAATCAAGATCGTACCGACTTGGTGGAGCGTATTGATACCTATTTTTGGAATATGTTCCACAATGTTCCTGCACAAGCCAATGCAAAAATCAACACTGAGAGTCCTGCATGGGCTGTGGATAGATTAAGTATCTTACACATCAAAATTTACCACATGCAAGAACAAGTAGATCGCCAAGATGTTAGTGCGGAGCAACATGAAAAATGCGCACAAAAATTAGCGGTTTTACTGGAACAATTGGATGATATGACCTCTTCTATTACTCAATTGCTGGAAGACTATGCTTCAGGTGAACGAGTAATGAAGGTGTATCGCCAAATGAAGATGTATAATGACCCTACACTAAACCCAGTTCTATACGGACAAAAGTAATCGCGTGAAACGCCTACTTATCATACGATTCTCAGCATTGGGTGATGTAGCAATGCTCGTGCCCATTGTTAAGCAACTTGCCCTTGCTTATCCCGATTGGCATATTACTATGCTCTCGCGTCAACAAACGGCACCATTATTTAAGGACATGCCTAAGAATGTGCACTTTGTTGGGGCAGACTTAAAGGGAAAGCATAGAGGCATAAAAGGATTAAATCTGCTTTTACACGACATTCATTACCAGCAATTTGATGCTATAGCCGACATGCACAATGTGGTACGAAGCAAATGGTTATGTTGGCGAATGCGGCTAATGGGGAAACGCGTAGCAACTCTATGTAAGGGGCGTTGGCAAAAATGGCTTCTAACACATACCACTTATAACAAGCCCTTGCCTCCTACCACACAACGCTATATGCGTGTATTACGACAACTCGGTTTTTCGTTCTCACTCGCATGTAACTCCCCCTCGCAACCTTTACGCAGTGGATATGGAATAGCACCTTTTGCTGCACATCAAGGGAAAATCTATCCGCTTGACAAAATGGAAGTGGTGGTAAGAGAGTTAGCAAAGAGTGGAGAACCTATTTACTTGTTTGGAGCAGGAAAAAAGGAAAAAGAAATCTTAGATGCTTGGGACGAGAAATACGATAATGTTTATTCTTTGGTAGGCAAATATTCTATGGACGAAGAGATTGCTTTTATGCGAACTCTTCGCTTGATGCTAACCATGGATTCTGCAAATATGCACCTAGCTTCTATTGCAGGTACGCGTGTTTTATCTATCTGGGGAGCTACACATCCAAATGCTGGTTTTTTAGGATATGGACAAAGTGCCTGCGATTGCATTCAACGCAATGACCTACCTTGTCGCCCATGTTCCATATATGGAAAGCGAACGTGTAGATGGGGAGACTATAGATGTTTAGATATAGCTCCACATGAAATAGTTGAAAAATTAATCACTACATATGGAGATATACATTAATCCTCAATATGAGTTTTTACGTCCGTGGATCATTTCCATTCCACAAATATTCTCTTCACAGGGAACCATAATTTATCAAGGCAGGAATCAGATTCGTACATTTATCCTACCTAACGGAATGTATATCAATGTCAAACAATATTGCCAACCTGCATTATACAACCGTATTGCATATTCCTATATACGTGCTCCAAAAGCAGTAAGAGCATACAACAATGCATTATACTTACAAGGACTACAAATTCCTACTCCAACACCTATCGCTTATATTTTGTGTAATAAATATTTATTAAAAGAAAGCTATTTAATAACGATTCAGTCCCCTTTGACTCGCAACTTTTACGAATTCCGCTATAATTCTATAGATGACAATAAAGATGTAATCACAGAATTTGCCAAACTAACAGCAGATATTCATACAAAGAAGATTCTTCATAAAGACTTCTCCCCAGGTAACATTCTTTTTGATAGAGACTCAACTGGGAAAATTCATTTTTCGATACTTGACATTAATCGAATGCAATTGAATAAAGAGATTAGCCTGCGTTGTGCATGTAAAAATTTTTGCCGTCTGTGGGGAAATGAAGATTTTTTTATATACTTAGCTCAAGAATATGCAAAAGCAAGAGGTTGGGATGAAAAAAGAGTAAAACACTGGATTTTATTCTATTGGAAACGCTTTTGGAAGCATAGAAAATAATATACACATGACCATCGCTTATTTCATAGCATCACCCACGTGGGGTGGCGGCGAACAATATATATATAATTTAGCTCGCCATATGAAGGAAAGATATAAAGTCAATCCTTTCTTCTTGTTTCCATGTCATAGCGATGCGAAAATGATTGCGCGGTTCGCAGAAATTGGACCTTGCCATATCTTCGCTTATGCCAATAAACTATGGCGCTTTTTACCATATTCAGGAAGAAAATTAGCGAGAATTTTAGATCAATATTCTACGGATATAGTACATATCAACAGCCGTCAAACTTATTTCGTTGCTGCTTTTGCGAAGCATTTTGTTCGACACCCCTTTCGATTAATCGCTACTCAGCATTTAGTTCGACAAGCAAAAACAGGGATATTTTGGAAATGGGCATATAGTAAAATAGATATTTTATTATGTGTTAGTGATTGCGTTCGTCGCACATATCTACAAGCATTTGGGAACAAAGTTATATTTCCACATGTACAAACAATATATAATAGTGTTCCAGTGTATAAAGAAGAGATTAATAATCTTAAGCCGACACCATTCACACATATTCTATATCATGGTCGCATATGTAGAGAGAAAGGAATTGAACCCCTGTTTAAGGCTCTGTCACTCATAGCGGATTTACCATTTCGCATAACATTTGCTGGCAACATTGACAAACGCGACAAAGATTTATGGGAACACTTGTTATCTTCATCCAAAGTAAAAGACAAGATTGAATACATCGGTTTTTGTACTGATCTGCGCGAACTACTTAATACTTGTCATATTGGAATTTCACCATCTATTGTTCAAGAAGCGGGACCATTGTCTATAATTGAAGATATAGCCTATGGATTAGCTGTGATCACTTCCGACAATGGTGTTCAACCTGAAATAATCCAAAATGGGATTAATGGGATACTTTGTCCGAGCAACAATCCAAAAATGATAGCCGACGCCTTAACACAATTACTCACTAATCCAGAATTAACCGAGCGTATAGGAAAACAAGCTCAAAAAGATTTTTTCAAGCAGCACTCATACGATAAGTTTATCAAAGAGATGTACCAACTATATAGATTATAGAGTTGTGGTTCTACTCCTTATATATATTTAGATAGAACAACACGAATAATATTGGCTGCTACTTGCTCATCTGCAAAGTGTTCCGCTTGCTCAAATCCTTTAGAAATCATTTCTTTTCTCTCCATTCTGTTCTCCAAAATACGACTTAATTGTGCCCCTATCTCTTCTGGAACAAAAGGATTAGCATAACGTGCTGCATCTCCACCAATTTCGGCAAAACAACTGCCCGTCGAAGTGAGCACAGGTGTTCCAACACACATTGACTCAAGAATAGGAATACCAAAACCTTCAAAAATAGAAGGATAACAGAATACTGTAGCAGCTTTATAAACGACAGGCAGATCAGTTAAAGGTATACCATGTATGAACCTCAAATCAACCCCTTTTTCATTCGCTAAAGTTGCCATTTGGTCGGCATAGGTGCTCTTACCTCCCACAGCAATTAGCGGAACATCAATATGCTCAGTAGCCATAGCCTTGATCAAATTCTGTAGATTCTTACGCGGTTCTATTGCACCTACAGTAAGGATATATTGCTCTGGTAGTTTATAGCGTAAACGAACAGAATTTATTTGACTATCCAATATAGACTCACGGTAACAATTATTACACCCCTGATATACCACGTGTATTTTAGATTCGTCCGCATGGAAGAACTCTACAATATCTCGCTTTGTTTGTTCTGAAATAGCTATAATTACATCTGCACAATCGCATGCGTATTGTACTTTACGGGTAAATAGAGCCCTATAACCAGCGCTATATAATTCTGGATAACGGATGAAGATAGCATCATGAATGGTGACAACCTTTCGAATTGGTAATCGATGGATACCAAATGGCAATTCTCCGGAAAGTCCCCAATAGATATCCATATTTTGCAGTTCTTTCACACAACCGCAACTGCGCCACAACGAAGGGAAAATTGACCAACCATATTTCGGAGGAATGGTTTTAGTATTTGGAAAAACATACTGATTTGTAGGTTTTGCCAAAAGGAAATACTCATTTTCTGGCGCATAAGATGTTAGCAATCGAATAACATCTCGGCTATAATTTCCCAATCCACGGGTATTATGATATGCTCGTTTGGCGTCAAAAGCTATTCGCATAGTAAATCATTTTTGTTTTAGAAACTTTTCTCTAATCCAACAGTCAAGGTCAGGAGTAATCCACGGGGAGTGCAAAGACTAAGCGGGTAACGTTTTCCGGAAAAATCGTTGCCGGTAGCACCATCATAATAAAAACATTTTTCGTTCAATTCTGTTGCAAAATCCCAAACATTATAGCAAACAGCTTGGATATCGAATGGGACTCCTCGTATAGTGCCACGATATTTGAGTCGCAAATCAAAATTGAAAAAAGAGTCCGTTCTTTCTCCAAAATTGCCATCCACCACATTGATACCACGACTATATCCATTATAGATAATAGCCTGTGATTGTCCTGCAATATCCGTATCAACATATGTACGATAGTGCGTAAAAGGAATGCCATCTCGGAACTTGCCAGAGAGACTAAGCTGCCAATTTTTAGTTATATTTACCCCTAATTGCAAACGGGCAACATACGCTCTATCTTGATTCAATCGTCCAAGTGAACGTACTCCATTATCAGACTGATTCGTATTTGCTGCGACTAGCACACGATTTGGATTAGCCAAAGATTCATAAAGTACGTTGATATCCTCCGTCTGTGCACTATTGCCGAGTGCGGATGGACCAGAGAGACATTCACTTTGCCAACTGAACGAGACATAGACCTTTTTGCCGTTATACGTATATTTGACGACATTAGATACAAAGACTGGCGAGTTCCAAATTCCTGTACCAGTTTGAGGAGCAGAAATAACCTCATAATATCTCTCCTGTGGTTTCATTCTAAACACACCATCAACAGGTTCAAAACTATCTGCTGACTCAGCTGCCAGTCCAACCGACCAAGTGTTATAGTATTTCTTGAAGCTGGACAGGATGCTTATCTCATGTCTTTTAAAAGTAAAGACTATAGGTATATCCACTGCCACATATTGAGGTTGCCAAAGACCTTTGCTTAAACGGTGGTATTTACCGCCTGTCGTGGTTAAAAGCGTATTTGTCCCTGCAAAATAGACTTCTCCGCTCAGATAATCATCACTTAAGAAACGTATTTGTTCATAGGTATATGGAATACGATAATTAGCAGCAATAAGATCCATTCTAAACCATCGTACAGGTTCTATATGGATATCTGCTTTTACTTCCCATGAAGGTGTCACGACCGACTTGCCACGAAGTAAGATACCATCCAAGGTTGCAGACAATGAACCACTTAATCTCAACCATGGCAAAACGGTATAATCTGCCTCAATAGACACAGCATTTTCTAACATTCCTGCAGAGAAAGATTGAGATTGCCAACGATAATCATACAAAGATAATGGATCCATATTATAGCCCTGCATATAGACCGTATTAGTCCAAGATTGTTGCTGGGGATTGAACGTAAGAAACGAATTATAAGCATCTACATGCAGTTTTAACCAAGGAAGAATCGTATATCGATAATCCACCGCCCAATTCAACTCATGTGTGTGCCCATTTGGATACCAAGGTTCAAATGATTCGCCATCTACATCGATTATATTACGACTGAACTCCAGTTGACGATGAGTATCTCGCCGCAACGCATAAGTCAAACCCGTGGTTAGAAGACCTTGACGATCAAAATTCTTATTTCCATAAATAGAGAAAGAATGATTTACTTGATGCGCAGTTTCGTTTTCATTATACCCAAACTCACTATAGGCATCAGCCCGATAACCTGCACGGAAGATATAATGCAAACCCTCAAAAACCTTATTGGATGCCACAGGTAATTGACCATCCAACTGAACATGATAATAATCCGCATCGTAGGTGCCTGAAATACCAGTATGGTCATAACGTAACAACCTACGTACTCCATAGTCCGCATAGACATGCTGGGTATATTTGCTCCCTTTGGCACGAATGGCATATACAATATCCGCATTACCAGCTCCAACCATATGACGACGAGACTGAAGTGGTCGTTCATCTTCTAGACGTTTGATAGCTGAATTGCCTTCCTGTAATTCTTGTAACCACTTAGCAGAATGACTATAACCACCTATATTGCCAGCTTGCCCTGAGATACGTACTTGAGGGCTACGAAGACTATCTGGAGTCCAATACATTGCTCCTCGGTTGTAATCTATCGCCATCGAATGTGTGTACATATCGGGTGTATATAACGCATCTCCCGCCTCTATTCGGCTATCTACACGGAAGTTATTCAGGTAGTATTTGTTCCAACGATAAGAATTGCCATTAATGGAAAACACAAGAGGTTCTGGAGCTGTCCAATCGCCTGTTGTTTCTGACTGATAGACCGATACATCACTATTATTATCCAAGTAATGTTTCAAGTCGCCCCATTGGTACCATTCTCGAAACCACTCACTTGTGACAGTATCCACACCAAAATTCACCGCAGCCATCAGCGGTGTCACTCCAACCAAAAAGAGAAATAAAAATATCTTACGGACGGGAGTCATCTTTACCTTTTAGTTTCTTGAATACAAAATTATATGCCAGTCCCACTCGCAGTTGGTGAAATGGATAGTCTTTTATTCCATATTGGTACTGCACAAATGGTTCGAATCCTTTTATTTTTGCTGCTGCACGCAATTTGATTACCATAGGAGCATCGCCATAACGCTCCCATCCCACGTACCCCCCCCACTCCGCTTGAGCAGAGAAATAACGATGGCTGAGTTTGGCCAGCAGTCCATACATTACTGCATCGTTTTGGCGAGCATCGGATGTTTGCCAACAGAGAAATCCGATGGAACCTGCCAAGCGCAAATCCAGCTCTTTTATTGGAATGGATTGCCCCATAGCTAAGTCAAAAAAATAGCCCGGACTATCATAATGACGGCGACGGCTAAACTGCTCTCCACTAGCAGTTTTCATGCCTAGCCGTATAGTCATTTGGGGTATGTATTTTGCATTGTTAGTCTTAAACCATGCGTTATGCAGTATTTGTACATTGGTTGAAATATAGACATCGCCTGCCCCACTACCTGTTCCGTCTTCCTGACTATACCACTCATAAATTGGCATCCATACAGATAGATTTGCCCAACGTGTAAAAAGTGGAGCAGATATGCGAGCAAAGACATCTGCTGTCCAACTATTATCATACCCAAAATAACCATCAGCGGCTAATTCCACCTGCAATTCATCAGAGGTCAATCCATCCAACATTTGAGGAACAGGAAGTGCATTAGGACCAAAAAATGCTGGAGCCACACCTGTGGGAGTAAAAGCATAGGCAAGGGATGAACTAGCCAGTATAAAAATAACTAGAATATGTTTAAGCATGGAATGTAAAGACATAATTCAGAGAAAAATTCCATATAGTGACACATCCGATAGCAATGATCTTGCTGAGATAAAAGTTGCAATGCAGTTTCTCATGCACAAGATAGATTATGAGATTGTTCAAACCCAGTCCGATAAGAGATATCACAATGAATGAAATATACTCACGAGCGACCTCCAAATTTTGACTTTGGAAGGTCCAAATGCGATTCCAAATATAGTTATTCGTTGCAGCGAGGATAAAACCAATGGAATTACTGATATATTTATTCCACTTCAACTTCTCTTTACATAACCATGTAAAGAAGAAATCAACTATCATACCCGAACAACCTACCACGCAGAATTTTATCAAGCGTCCCAAAAGTGGCAATAACATTTCTTTCATCGCAAGTCCTCCATGGTTAATTCTTCCACTAATCTTCGTGAAATCACATGATCACCTACCGTAATCTGTTCATTATCTTCGTGGGCACGAATAAGACACACTTTCTTTCCCAGTAATTCTTTTTCCAGATGTAACAAGTCATACTGTGTATAACGGTCATCATCTTGTCGAACCAATACGGCATTATCATTATAATAGAATCGATATAAGGAAGGACGCTGGAATGAGCCATCAAAAACTACAGGCAATCCTTCAGAAACTTCGTGAATGGCGGCATAGTATGGTCTGAGGTTTGCCAAACCCGTTCGAGCAGGTAACACATTCAGCATCAATACCACCCTCGCCACAAGCACTAATCCAAACATTGCTACCATCGTTGTTCGCACCCAACGTTTAGCGAATAGCGAACGTTCATTGGTAGGGTAAGACAGCCAATCCTCTACCAGCATCACAATCGCAGGAATAGTCGTTAGCATTGTCCAGTGAGGTTCTACATGCCCTCTGATAGTCATCGCAAAGAAAAATACTTGAAAGCCTAAGATAGACCAACTCATACCCCGACGCCACATATCCGTTGAACAGAAAGCACGCACCGACAACCATATCATCAAATAGAAAGACAACGGATTAAACACCAGCAATTGATTAGGCAAATAATCCAACGTATATAGCCAATTATAACTCATTGATCGGTCTACCAAATGATAAGTAAACGAAGGGAAATGATTAGCATATTGCCAATACAAGTGCGGTATCAACATTATTACCGCAAGCCCTATCGCAGCCCACAAGCGTTTGTCACAAACTAATCGCCAATTGCTCAGCACGATAAATCCTACTGCCAAAACTGCCATGTATTTGCTGTAACACATTCCTGCGATAGCCACGCTCAACAAGATGGCATATTTCCAAGAAGTTTCACAAAGGTATTTGCGATATGCATAGTAGAACAACGCTCCAAAAAATAATAACGGTGCATCAGGTGCGGTGATAAATCCATATGCATTAAACATCACCATCGAACCAGACACTAAGAAAAAGATATTCTGCGCTCGTTTATCTGCTCTATCCTTGATATCCAAGGTCTTCCATACAAGAAACACCGTAGCCATATGGAATAATACGGTCATCAAACGAACACTCAAATTCTTTGCTACGATGGATGTACCAGGCACCAAAACATCACTAATGAAAGTCATCAAAGCAATCATTGGTGGATGGTCAAAATACCCCCAATCCAAATATTGTCCATACAAACGATAATATGCCTCATCTGCATGAATATCGCACAACATAGCACATAATAGGTCTATCATTCCCCATACCAAAAGCAGAACAATAAACCTATTACTCTTGATTATCGATGCTAATTGCTTCATATTCTTCGTAACGTTCTTTTAATTAGGCCACAAAGATACTACTTTTTTATCAAATACACAAATAATCTAAAGTTTAAATTGTATTCTACAGAAAAGAGCTTGTAACATCGACGCTACAAGCTCTTTTTACTTACCCAAACAGATTCTTAAAGAAATTCTTCTTATCACTTGCTCCAGGGCGAATATTTTCGCTCTCCTTGAGTTTCTCGATCATTTTCTTCTCCTCTTTGTTGAGTGCCTCTGGAATATAGACTCCCACGTTGATTAGCATATCGCCTGTGCCGTACTGACGAGCATATTGATCAATCATGGGCAAACCTTTACCTCTCATTCTCAGCACTTTGCCTGGTTGTGTACCCGGAGCAATTGTAATCTTTGCTTCGCCTTGCAAGGTAGGTATCTGCACCTGTCCGCCCAAGATAGCCGTAGGCATATCTAGCAGCAAGTTATACACCAAGTCGCTTCCGTCACGCAAGAAATCCTTGTGTTCTTCTTCCTCGATAAGCACCAGCAAATCACCGTTCACGCCGCCATGAGGCGCCGCATTGCCCTTGCCTTGCACAGGTATCTGCATGCCGCCTGCCACACCCGCTGGGATATGAATCTCAATGATCTCCTCCTCACGAACCACTCCTTCGCCGTGGCAATGTGTACACTTATTCTTGATAATTTTACCCTCTCCGTGGCAGTTAGGACATTCACTCTGCACTTGCATCATACCGAAGATACCACGTTGTGCACTCACCACACGACCCGTTCCATGACAGTTAGGACATGTCTCCACGTTGCCGTCTGCACTACCCGAACCGTTGCAATGTGAGCAGTTCACGAGTTTCTTCACCTTGATCTTCTTGTCCACGCCTGTGGCTATTTCTTCTAAGGTAACGCGCACACGCACGCGCAAGTCGCTACCGCGACGCACGCGCTGACCGCCTCCACGGCTGCCGCCGAAGAAACTGGAGAAGCCTCCGCCTCCCATGCCCCATTCAGAGAATAGGTCACCAAACTGCGAGAAGATATCTTCCATGTTCATGCCGCCGCCACCGAAGCCGCTTGCACCACCCATGCCCGCGTGACCAAACTGGTCATAGCGTTGACGCTTCTGTGGGTCAGACAAAACCTCGTATGCTTCTGCAGCCTCTTTGAACTTCTCCTCAGCTGCTTTGTCACCTGGGTTCTTGTCAGGGTGATATTGTACCGCTTTCTTGCGGTATGCCTTTTTTATCTCGTCTGCTGTCGCGGTCTTACCCACGCCCAACACCTCGTAATAATCTCTTTTTTCCATATTAGCCTATCCTAAATCCTTCCCTTAAGGGAAGGACTATTTTATTCTTCTTGAAATGTTTACCTCGACCTAACTCCCTTCCCTTTAGGGAGGGGTTGGGGGTAGGCTTTTATTCACCCACAACGACTTTAGAAAAGCGAATCACTTTCTCACCCAAAGTGTAACCCTTTTGGGTGCAGTCGATTACTTTGCCTTTCTTGTCTTCACCCGCAGCAAAAGTGGTGATTGCCTCATGCAAATCGGTATTGAAATCTGCATCAGTTGTGTCGATTGCCTTCACATCGTTTGCTGCCAAGAAACCCACGAACTTGCTATAGATGAGTTCAATACCTTGACGCACTGCCTCGATGTCATCTGTTTTCTCCATCGCTACTTTTGCGCGCTCAAAGTCATCCACAAGAGGGAGCATATCTTTGAAGATACGCTCGCCAGCAGTAGTCATGAGTTCGAGTTTCTCTTTGTTGGTACGACGACGGAAATTGTCAAACTCTGCCATTTGGCGGAGTTTGAGGTCTTCCAACTCTGCCACACGTGCCTCGAGTTCTGCCACTTTGGCTTGCAATGGATCAGTCTCTGACACTTCCTCAGCAGCATTCGCTTCACCGTCATTCACCGCCTCAGTGTTGTTTACCGTTTCCACAGTTTCCTTTTCAACCTGATTTTCAACAGGTTGCTCTACTTGTTTTTTATCTTTATTCTTTGTCATAGTCAAATAATTACTTCGTAATTCAAAATTCATAATTCTTAATTCAAATTTTGTGCCACATATCTCAAGACTGCCATAATGGCAGATATACGTTATTTGTCATGGGAACGATATACGAGTAGACACTGATTTTATATTAAAAGACAATCTTCGTCAATGTGAGGTTTCTTTTTAAAATTGCACGTTTTACTCGTAACATTAAAGGACGTATACATTAAACACTTTTATGATCTTTTGGTTTATTATTGGCATCTAGTAGATTGTCGCTCAATCGTGGTGCTCGCACCACTCACTCACTCCGCACTACTATCTGCTCAATACTAACCTCAAAATCTTCATAAAGCAATTTATTAAAAGCAACCTCTGACAATTATAGACAATTATTTTTTGAAACAATAATACGCCATCGAAGATGGCTACAAAAATAAATAAAAATCAAAGAACCATCTTTTTGTTTTTGCTCTAATGAAATGCAGCTATGCCGCATTTGGAGAGCAAAACAAAACTGATAATAACAGCAAGTGCCAACTGGTATATAAACCCCTATTTTAATGAGAATTTGGGTTATCCAGTTGCGCAGTTTGAGACGAACCATTTAGCAATTGGTCAGTCACTGGCACAATCGCTACATGTGGATGAATTTGTGCAGTTGAAACCTTAAACTGTAGCGCCAAAGCGCGTCCACTAAACTAAACTTACCCCCTACACTTGATACCATACACAAGAAAAAACGCGTTAAAATGTGATTTTTCTTGCACATCCGCAAATTTTGTAGTACCTTCGAACATCTGCCTTGGCTTTAATCCCTATACAATACCATCCTCATTAAAGCCAATTCCCTCGTAGCTACGTTCGCTAAATGCAGCCCATACTCTAGTTCTCTCACAATAATTCATAAAAACGCCCCGTCATCCATTATCCAACACTTCGCTTTCAAGCGAGCTTGAGCGAGTGGTGGGTAATGGATGAGATAGATGGATCTATCTTTTTTATGAATAATTGCTCGCTTTACTTGCGTATGTGCATTTTTTGTAGTACCTTTGCACCGTGAACCTGCGCTGGGGATGTCTGTACATCAGTGGCGGAGGGTAGCAGACATAATAAAAGGCGTTTATTGGCGCTTGTTTTGGAGATTAGAAAACTGGAAAATTTCTCACACCCGAAACAAGAGAGCGATAAATGCCCCTTGGTGTGTTTAATTCGTTGTGCTTCACGACGATGAACATATCGGCGTGGGCATTCATTGTTTGTTCTTGTGTGTAAGGTTTTTCCAGTACCTCTAATCTAAGAATAAGCAAAAAGAGGTTCCACGCTTTTTCTATATTTATACCCACGGGGCGTTTGGAGCCGATGTCCCAGAGAAGAATTATTCAGAACCGAGGCTCAATGGGATATAAGCGAGCAAAAAATTATGAAAAAGTTTCTTTTTCTGTCATTAATGTTTGTTGCTTTTGCAGCAACTTCATGTAAAATTGCAGATTTAACAGCAAGTTATCAAGATCCGAAATCAACTATTAATACAGCTACAGTTGCTGATTTGGATGTATCAAATGAGCGCATTTCATTTACCTTCGCACCCAGCAACCAAGTAAGACGAGGCGGAAGCCAAAATGTAATTAAAGCAGCTATTCGTGAAGCATTGCGTGTAAATGGTGGAGGCGATGTGTTGGTAGATTTAGAGTATATCACCATTTCTCAAGCACCATTATGGAGCTATATGTTCGGATTAAGTCCAATACGACAAGTAACGGTTTCTGGTTACCCTGCAAAATATAAAAACTTCCATAATTTAGGTGATACTATTTGGGCACCAACAAAATTATATCCTGAACACATTGAGATTCACAAATCTACAAATCAATCAATTAATCAAACAAGTCTCATTCACTAAATCTATACATAATGAAAACATCTATTAAAATTATACTGTTGATGTGTTTGCTATTAGCATATCATCGCAATGTAGATGCACAATCGTCATATTTAGGGAAACAACAGAAGTCTTTTTCTTATGAGACTCTCTATAGGTATCCGTCGTTATGCAAAGAATCCAATGTAAAATCCCAAAAGGAGAATGTTTCCCCTAAAGAATCCAATGTAAATTCCACGAAGGAGAATGTTGTTGTTCAAACGAATGTAACAGTAGTCCCTATTGTAGAAGAAAAAATAGAATTTAATAATCTATCTTTGTCTACTATTTCTAGCATAAATGATTATTTAGCAATATTAAAATCACAATCTTGGGAACATAGCATACTTTGTTCTGCATATAAACATGCCATGCGACAATTAGATCAGCTTGAAGATACTCAACAAGCAGAGAATATTGTTAAAGAAATAAATCAAGTCTTAGATGGCGTTATTAATAATCGTTTGTCAAAAAAACAGGTGGAATCTATTATACGAGATGAAGCTAATAAACAAAATCTATCTGAATATAAGATTTTTTTAACAATACGTAATCAGTTGTTAAACTAAGTTTTGAAAATATCTTCTCTCACCTCGCACTTATAAAGATTGCGGGGTGAGATTTTTATTATATTGCTATACTTCATGCTCGTATTCAAGCGCTCCTTTGTAAAACGGAAAACGGAAAGGTTAAAACTGAAAACCGCAGAAACCTCACGCGAAATATAAAAACGACATGTGGCGGAATGGCGGAAACTCTCCGCTATTCCGCCACAAGCGCCACTTCCGTCATACTACGTAATTAAGAATGGAGTATTGATTTTCAGGAAGAAAACTGTAAGCAATGCATTTCTGCGGACTTTTGAGACCGTCTGAGAATATGTCTGCGGAAAGTCCGTGGAAGAGGGGGCTTATTCTTTAAGCCATTGATTATGAGAGATAGTGACAATGGAAAGGTGAAAGGTGAAAACGGAAAATGGAAAACGGAAAGTTCACAGTCCTCTTAAAAAGGTCTAGAGGAGTGGGCAGAATAATATAGTGATCACATAGTTATCTTATAGTAATCATATAGTATGAACCCGTTATGAACCCGTAAAAGGTAGGTAGATACAAAGGTACTTGTTGGGTTATAATATCTCCATCACTTCGGAGAGGGATTGGACGAGATAAGTGGCGGATTGTCCTTCAGGGAGTGGGTCTTTGGATTTGCGAATCCAAATCTGGTCAATGCCTGCGTTGATAGCACCTTGGATATCGGAGTTCCATGAGTCGCCTATCATCACCACATCTTCGGCTTGAAAGCCATTCATGCGAAGTGCCTCCTCAAAAATACGAGGATTAGGTTTCTGACACCCCACCTCCTCACTCAATACAATATGTGAGAAACAGTCCTTCAAACCACTCTTATCGAACTTCTCGTATTGCACTTCTACAAAACCATTGGTCACAACCGTCAAAGGGTATTTCGCAGCTAAATAGCGCACCAACTCTTCTGCTCCTTCCAACAACGAGAAACGCGCAGTAGTCATATTCAAAAAATCCTCACTCAACTGCTCTGCAAGAGCAGCAGCCCCTTGCCTCTCTCCTTTAGCCTGTAACCTTTCGCCTACCCTACTTCCGTGCATCAAAGGGAAGAAGAAACGATCAAAACTTAGGTATTCTTTGGTCACTTGATCTTTACCGTATTTGTCCCACAACTCCAGGTTATGAGGTTTGTACAAACCCACAAACTCGTCTAAGGAAGCAAAATATCGATCTAGTTGATACTTCTCGTACATCTGCGCTAACGCCAAATCCGCAGCGCCATGGAAATCGCCTATCGTGTCATCCCAGTCAAGAAAAACTGCTTTGTACTTTTTCATCATCAAAACAACAACTCTTGTTGTCCATTACTGCCCATAGGCGTTTTACCCAAATGTTTGTATGCCAATTCTGTCGCCTCACGACCTCGTGGAGTACGCTTGATAAAGCCCTCTTTGATCAAATATGGCTCATATACATCCTCGATCGTTCCGGCATCCTCACCCATTGCTGTCGCAATAGTATTCAGACCCACTGGACCACCCTTAAACTTATCGATAATCGTGCTGAGCAACTTGTTATCAATCTCATCCAAACCGAAGGTGTCAATATTCAGTGCCTCCAAGGCATATCGTGCGATCTCCAAATCGATTGCGCCATTGCCCTTGACTTGTGCAAAGTCACGCACACGGCGAAGCAATGCATTGGCAATACGAGGGGTACCACGACTGCGACGAGAGATCTCCGCAGCGGCTTTGCTATCGATATGAATACCCAAGAGACGAGCACTACGCTCCACAATACCCGCAAGGACATGAGAGTCGTAATATTCTAGGTGGCAGTTGATACCAAAACGCGCACGTAATGGACTAGTTAATAGACCACTACGGGTAGTAGCACCAATAAGCGTAAATTTATTGAGATCAATTTGTATGGTGCGAGCAGAAGGACCTTTATCTATCATTATATCGATGCGATAATCCTCCATTGCCGAATAAAGATACTCCTCCACGATAGGCGACAAACGATGGATCTCGTCGATAAACAATACGTCATTATCTTCGAGCGAGGTGAGCAAACCCGCTAGGTCGCCTGGTTTGTCTAAGACGGGGCCCGAAGTCACCTTAAAGCCCACACCCAACTCATTGGCAATGATATTGCTCAATGTCGTTTTACCCAATCCCGGAGGGCCAAAGAGCAACACATGATCCAAACTCTCGCCACGCATACGAGCGGCTTGCACAAAAATGCGTAAGTTACTGACAATCTTTGACTGACCAGCAAAATCGTCAAAGCACAACGGACGGAGAGCATTATCCTGCTCCTTCTCCGTCATCTGATTACGTATATCAAAATCACTCATGTCTCGTTGCTTCTTTAAATGTTTCTTCTAGGTTTTCTATCTCGCTCATGGACTTATCTACCTTGATCTGACCGTGATCAATGATTATCACTCGACTACACATCTGCTTTACCTCTTGCAATATATGAGTGGATAGGATAACGGTGCGATCTTTCCCCATATCACGAATCAAGGTACGAATATCCTCTAGTTGGTTAGGGTCAAGACCTGTGGTGGGCTCGTCAAGTATCAATAATTCAGGATCACCAATCATGGCTTGCGCCAGACCTACACGTTGGCGATATCCTTTACTGAGCTGCCCCACTCGCTTGTTGGCTTCTGCCGTCAAACCTACACGTTCGATGAGGTCTTCGACTAGTTGGTGTAGGGTGTAGGGTGTAGAGTGTAGAGTGTAGGGTGTAGAGTGTAGCAGCAGGGGTTTTGGGGTGCGGAGTTCTACGAAAAAGCGCAGATACTCACGGACATACATATCTTCGTAGAGTGGATTTTGCTCAGGCAGGAAGCCTACAGACTTAGGCACTTGCACCTCTCCGCTAGTGGCATCCCAGACGCCTACCATAATCTTCATCAATGTGGATTTACCTGCGCCATTAGGGCCCAATAAACCAATCACCTCGCCATCGCCAATGGTTAAGTTCACATCCTTCAGCACATGTTGCTTGCCGATATGTTTGTTCAGATGTTCTATGCGGATTGCCATAGCCTATTCATATTGTTGGAACAAGAAATCATTGTATGGATATCGTTGAATATGAATCGCTTTGATACGATCATAGAACAAGGCCTTCAGCTCATCGATATTCGTCTTCTCTCTTGCTGAGATAAAGATACAATCGTCATGCAACTTCGCCATCCACGTCTTCTTCAATTCCTCTAGCGAGATATTCTCTCGCTTCATTGGAGTCAAATCGTCCTCTTCTTTTGGGGTATAAGTAAACGCATCCACCTTGTTGAACACCACTATTCTAGGAATTTGCGCCACCGTCTTTTCGGATTTGCGAGCAGTTTGCTGCTTCTTTGACCATGGATCAGACTCCTTAATCTCCGTCTCTTTGGTCAATAACTCATTGATAGTCTGCTCTACTACTTCGTATTGCTCCTCGAAGTTAGGGTGTGAGATATCCACTACGTGGATAAGTAAATCTGCCTCACGCACCTCATCCAAGGTAGATTTGAAAGACTCTACCAAGTGATGGGGAAGTTTGCGAATAAATCCAACCGTATCAGAGAGTAAGAAGGGGAGGTTTTCGATGGTCACTTTGCGTACAGTCGTATCCAAAGTAGCAAAGAGTTTGTTCTCGGCAAAGACCTCAGACTTGCTGAGCAGGTTCATCATGGTGGATTTGCCCACGTTGGTATAACCTACGAGCGCTACGCGAACCATCTTGCCACGGTTTTGGCGTTGGGTAGCCATCTGACGGTCGATCTTCTTGAGTTCTTCACGAAGAAGGGCTATACGCTGGCCGATGATTCGTTTATCCGCCTCAATCTGCGTTTCACCCATACCACGGCTGGTGGTTCCACCGCCTCGCTGACGGTCCAAGTGCGACCACATACGGGTCAAACGGGGGAGCATATACTGCAAGTGCGCCATCTCTACTTGCGTCTTTGCATACGAAGTCTGCGCACGTTTGAGGAAGATCTCTAAAATCAAGATGGTTCGATCTATCACACGTACAGGTTGTACGTGGTTGTCCTTGATCGCATTTTGGTTGTGTGCGTTAAGGGCTTTTTCGATATTGCGCAACTGACGAGGAGACAACTCATCGTCAAAAATCACCATATCAATAAAGTCGTCCGTGTCAGCAAGGCTCTTGATATACTCGTTGATCTCTTGCAATTTGCCTTCGCCTACGTATGTGGTTGTGTTAGGATAGTCAAGGCGTTGCACAAAACGCTTGACATCCGCAATATTATTGGTGTCAGCCAAGAAAGCCAACTCGTCCAAGTATTCTTTGGTTCGTTCCTCATTTTGGTTTGGAGTAATCAATCCCACCAAAACCGCATTCAATTTGCCCATATATAATTATAAATCAAGTATCTTAGATTATTTCTTGAGGCACAAAACTGCACACTCATCCAAAATCGTGCAAAGGTACAAAAAAAAAAGAATATTTGCAAGAAAACCACTAAATATTTGCTTATCTCAATTATTTGTTGTACTTTTGTAGCACAGTTTTGAATGGAGTACCCGAAAAACCATAAAGTGAGTAGGACAACAAGATAATATATCAAGATTATGACATTCGAAGAATCTGTTGAACATGTTTTTTCTAATTATTTCAACGCAAAAGGAAGAGCAAGCCGCTCAGAGTATTGGTGGTGGTATCTCTTTACCATTTTAGCAAGTATCGCAGTTAGTTTATTGGGGGTGATTTTAGACTACTTTTCGGGTATAGAATTCATCTCAACCATCCTAACTTGGGGACTAAGCATATTGATTCTTATACCTAATATTTGTGTGCAAATCCGTCGTTATCACGATATTAACCGTAGCGGTTGGTGGATATTGTGCCCTATAGTATGCATTATTTTCCTCTTCTTCGCAGGCGACGAAGGTGAAAATGACTATGGTCTTCCAGAGGGTGCAAGCCAAGAAGAGATAACCGATCAAGAGTAAATAAAAATTACCCTACCAAATAAAAATATCGCGGGACAATCCCCGCGATATTTGTTTATACATAGTTTACTTAATGCGCTTCTAGCCAGTTTTTGCCGACTCCACAATCAGCGATCAAAGGTACGGTCAAATGCACCACATTTTGCATTTCGCTCACAACGATCTCCTTGACTCTATCTACCTCATTCACAGGCACATTAAAGTTCAACTCATCATGCACTTGCATGATCATTTTTGCTTGTAAGCCTTCGGATTTTAGGCGATTGCTGATTCCCACCATCGCCATCTTGATGATGTCTGCGGCTGTGCCTTGAATAGGCGAATTGACCGCATTGCGTTCTGCAAACGAACGGACGGTTGCATTGTGTGACACAATGTCAGGCAAGTAGCGTTTTCTTCCAAACAAGGTTACAGCATATCCTTGTTGACGGGCTAACTCTTTTTGTCTTTCGATATAATCAATCACCCCAGGGAAAGCGGCGAAATAGCCATCAATCAGCGCCTTTGCTTCTGAACGAGAGCAATCTAGTTGTTGTGCCAGACCGAAAGCAGAAATGCCATAGATGATACCGAAATTGGCTGTTTTGGCCTGTCGGCGTTGGTCTTTGGTCACCTCTTCAATTGAGACGCCAAAGATTTTAGCCGCTGTAGCTGCGTGCACATCTTGCCCCGAACGGAAGGCCTCCACCATGTGTGGATCTTGGGAGAAATGTGCCATCAAACGGAGTTCTATCTGCGAATAGTCGGCAGACAAGAACAAACATCCCTCATCTGGAATGACCGCCTGACGAATAAGCTGTCCTCGCTCAGAGCGGATAGGGAGATTCTGCAAGTTTGGATTAGAGGATGACAACCGTCCCGTAGCCGTAACTGTCTGATTATAGGTAGTATGTATCTTTCCTGTTTCTGGGTTGATATAGGTTGGTAGAGCAGAGATATAGGTAGAAATGAGTTTCTTCAACTCACGATATTCCAAGATCATACCCACTACCTCATGCTTGCCTTTCAAGCCTAGAAGCACCTCCTCTGAGGTGGAGTATTGTCCCGTTTTGGACTTCTTGGCTTTGGCATCTAATTTGAGTTGATCAAACAAGACCTCGCCTACTTGTTTGGGCGAGTTGACATTGAAAGTCATGCCCGCAGCCGTGTATATCCCTTGCTCAAGGGTTGCTAATTCCTTGCTAAGTTGCTCTTCGGCACGTTTGAGCATTTCCACGTCCACTCGCACTCCCGCTTGCTCCATCTCACGCAAGACTTCTGCCAAAGGCAATTCCACTTCGTTGTACAAATTCCACAAGGCAGAATCGGCTTTCAATGCCTCCCATTGAATAGGTTGAGCAGGATTATATGCCACCTCGGGATTGAGGAGATAGCTCACTAATCGTCCCTCTAAAGACTCTTGGGGAATTTGTTCTTCCTCCGTTCTTCCTCCGTTATCCCTCCGTAGTGGTAACGGAGTGGTATCGGCTTCAACAGCTGCAAAGAGGTCGAGAGTTGCTTCGGGCTTCGTGGATTTTTTGGAGCCTACCCCACCCCTCCCTGAAGGGAGGGAGCTTTGTGCAACGGGAGCTTGTTTGAGCAGGGAGTTGAACTCTAATTCGCGATAGAGAGGTGCCAATTTATCCCAATTCTTATCTTGGCAGACTAATGCTGCTGCATCAAAATCGATTGGGACATCGGTCTTGATAGTCGCCAAGAAATAGGAGAAACGAATATCCTCCACTTGTTCTTGGACTTTGCGTTGCAGCGCCCCTTTGAGTTGGTCGGTGTTAGCCAACAGGTTGTCAATTGAGCCAAACTGTTGGAGCAATTGAACAGCAGTCTTTTCGCCCACACCTTTGCAACCAGGAATATTATCGCTGCTATCGCCCATAAGACCAAGCAAATCAATCACTTGTTTTTGGTTTTGAATACCATATTTTTCACACACCTCTTGCGGTCCCAATTTCTCAAAACCTCCGTTATGTCGTGGACGATACATCCAAATATTTTCTGTCACTAACTGTCCGTAGTCCTTATCAGGCGTTGCCATATAGACTTCAAAACCGTCCTTTTCAGCCTTGTTCGCTAAGGTTCCTATCACATCATCTGCCTCATAACCAGGGACATCCAGCACAGGGATATTCATCGCCTCAAGCAGTTGTTTGATACGAGGCACCGCCCAACGGATATCTTCTGGAGTCTCTTGTCGTTGCGCCTTGTATTGCTCATATGCCTCATGGCGGAAAGTAGGACCAGCAGGATCAAACGCCACAGCCATATGCGTGGGTTTGATACGTTTGATTAAGTCCTCAAGGGTAACTACAAAACCGAATATAGCCGACGTATTCTCTCCGCGCGAGTTCATACGTGGCGTACGGATAAAAGCGTAATACGCACGATAGATCATTGCGTAAGCGTCTATGAGCAATAAAGTTTTCAAGGTGGAAAAAGTTTTAAGAGTTTTAAAAGTTTTAAAGGTTTTAAAAGGTATTTACCAAACAATAGGTGTTTGCCCGTGTTGCTGTAGGTAGGCGTTGGCTTGAGAGAAATGTCCGCAGCCAATAAAACCACGGTAGGCACTTAGCGGACTTGGGTGTACTGCCTCTAAAACCAGATGTTTGCGACGATCAATAAACTTGCCTTTGCGTTGGGCATAACTACCCCAGAGCATAAAGACGATTCTCTCACGCTTTTCATTTAGCGCCATGATAGCCGCATCCGTTAGTTCTTCCCAACCTTTTCCTTGGTGGCTTCCCGCTTTATGTGCCTCTACGGTCAAGGTAGCATTCAGCAAAAGAACACCCTGTTCCGCCCAATGGGTCAAGTTGCCAGTAGTAGGGATTGGTTTACCTAAATCACGGTTTAACTCCTTATATATATTATCCAAAGAAGGTGGAATCTTGACACCATCTTGTACAGAAAAGCACAAGCCATGTGCTTGATTTACATCATGATAGGGATCTTGACCAATAATCACTACCCTCACATTATCGAAAGGGCAAAGATCAAAGGCACGAAAGATTTGTCCTGCAGGAGGGAAGCATTGGGTAGTACGATAAGCGTGGCGAACGAAGTCTGTGAGCAACTCGAAATATGGTTTATCAAATTCGGGTTGCAAGACTTGTCGCCAACTCTCATCAATACGTACGTTCATGTAAGTGAGTTCAAAAAGTTTTAAGGGTTCTAAATGTTAATCGTTGAGGACTAACATCGCATCGCCATAATCACCAAAGCGATACCCCTCTTTTACAGCCTCTTTGTAAGCCTTCATCACTAGTTCCTGACCGCCGAATGCTGCCACCATAATCAACTGGGTGGACATTGGCATATAGAAATTCACAAAGAAAGCATTCGCAACTGTAAAGTTATATGGAGGGTAGATAAACTTGTTGGTCCATCCTTCATATGCTTTGATTTGTCCGTTCGTACCAACCACATGCTCCAAAGCACGCATCACTTCTGTACCTACAGCACAAATTCGCTTACCAGTTTCGTGAGCCTTATCAACTGCACTAACCAATTCGGCTGATATACTAATCTGCTCACTCTCAACTTTATGCTTAGACAAATCCTCCACTTCAATACCTTTGAAATTACCTAATCCCATGTGTGAAGTCAAGGTATAGGTTTCTACACCTCTGATCTCGAGACGTTTAAGCAAGTTCTTAGAGAAGTGCAAACCAGCGGCAGGAGCTGCCACAGCACCTATTTTCTTAGCAAAGATTGTTTGATAGCGATCTTCATCCATCTCATCCACTGGCAGGTCGCTAAACACTTCCTCATAGGCAGCCAAAGTCTCTTCATCCATAGGACGACGGATATATTTTGGCAATGGAGTCACACCCATTGCATATAAGTTCTTCACAAACTCATCTCCTACATAATCCGTCAAGAAACGCAGAGTACGACCACGCGAAGTAGTATTATCTATTACTTCTGCAACGATAGTGGCATCCTCATCAAAGAACAATTTGTTGCCAATACGAATCTTACGAGCAGGATCTACCAATACATCCCAATAGCGATTCTCGTGTTGCAATTCACGCAACAAGAACACCTCAATATTGGCAAGGGTCTTCTCTTTTTGAGCATATAGTCGAGCAGGGAATACCTTAGTGTCATTCGCCACAAACATATCGCCCTCATCAAAATAAGACGCTAAATCATTCATCATTTTATGCTCAATTTCGCCAGTCTTTGCATGCAATACTAGCAAACGTGCCTCATCACGAAAACGACTTGGGAACTGAGCGATCAATTCCTCTGGTAATTTGAATTTGTAATTACTTAATCTCATTATCTATCAAGTTTGTAAATTGTTCAAATGTTATACAATCCTCCACACGAATATCCCCTACTCTCGTTCTACGAAGTGCAATCAGGTGTGCACCACTCTGCAAACGCTGACCGATATCTCGCGCCAAAGCACGAATATATGTTCCTTTGGAGCAAACGATACGCAACTCCAGTTGCATTTTCTCCTCGTCAAAACTAAGAATTTCTATTTCGTCTATGACGAGTAATTTAGCTTTGAGTTCTACTTCTTCGCCTTGACGAGCTAGTTTATAAGCACGCTTTCCATCCACCTTAACGGCAGAAAACATGGGTGGCACTTGCCATTGTTCGCCTTCGAAAGTAGGAATCACTTTCTCTATCAGCGCACGCGTGATATGTTCTGTTGGGTATGTAGCGTCAATCTCTTTCTCTAGGTCAAAACTTGGAGTTGTTGCTCCCAATTGCAACATAGCTACATACTCTTTTTGATGTGCTTGCAATTGGTCTATTAGCTTGGTTTTTTTACCTGTACAAACCACGACGACTCCTGTTGCTAAAGGGTCTAACGTGCCAGAGTGTCCGACTTTGAGTTTCTTAACACCCAATTTCTTGCACAACAGCCAACGAGCCTTACCTACCACATCGAAGCTAGTCCAGCGATATGGTTTATCAAATGCTAATATCTCCCCCTCAACAAAGTCCATATACGATTGAGAATATACCTGCGCATAGGCAGTAAATAGCAAAGTATATCAACTTCTGGCGACGAACGATATTAATCATAAAACGGCATGCCAAACAACCCGAAACAAAAGCAGCTACAAAGCCTACCAACAAAGGTAATATACCGATGGAACTAGCAACCACTTCGCCTGATAACACGTCCAATAATTCCAGGAGTGCTTCACCCAAAATAGGGATTAATACCATCAAAAACGAGAACTTCGTTACGCTCTCTTTTTTTACTCCGCACAATAATCCGGTAGCAATAGTCGTACCACTTCGGCTCAAGCCTGGCAAAACTGCCACAGCTTGTGCTAGACCGATGATTATCGCATCTTTGTACCCAACTTCGTGTCCTTCTCCAGCGCGGCGCTTGCTTAACCATTCGCTAAAGTATAATAAAGTTGCTGTAATACACAAGCAAATGCCAACCACGAGCAGGCCGCTGCCAAACAAACTCTCTACTTGTTCTTTGAAGAACATGCCTACCACAAATACAGGAATCATAGAAACCAATATCATGGCTACATAATTCTTATCATCATTCCATTTAGGAGTAGTAAATGTTCCTTTAAACAATTGTTCCACCTCTTTCCATAGAATGACTAGAGTAGATAGCACAGTAGCAGCGTGTACAACGATAGCGAACGTCAAATTCTCTTCTCCAGCTGTGCCTAATAGGGCATGTCCTATCTCCAGATGTCCTGATGACGAAACGGGCAAGAACTCTGTTAATCCTTGCACCAATCCCAATATCAACGCTTCCCACCAACTCATTTCTTACGAGGCTTATAGAGTATAGCAACAATCATAAGAATAAATCCGAAGAATGCAATTATCGGTCCCACTGTAATTCTACGAGTGGAGAAGATATCCGGATTGAATTCTGTTGCGCCACTTGGTGCTCCTACCATTAGAGCAAAACCAATAATAATTATCACAACGCTTACAGCAATTGCTATCGCATTGATTTTGGGTAGATTAAATTTCATACAACTTATTCGTTTTCATTCGTATGTATCGACCTGTTGCGGTCAAAGACGCCAAAACCGTGATCATCAAGCCACTGACCAATACCACACAAATAATAGTTCCAATTGTTATTTTATTTAAAGGGAACAGATATACCCCTAATCGAGTACAACAATAATAATACGTTAAAGCTAACATTCCGCAAGCTATTACCGCAGCTTCAACACCAATCCAAATATTTCGACGAACAAACGGCCACTTTATAACCCAAGGCGTCGCGCCAACCAAACGCATCGTATTGATTATAAATCGCTTGGAATATATCTGCAATTGAATCGTATTGCTAATCAACACCAAAGCAATCACCAATAGAACGATTGCTACTACTAGTAAAGCCAATAGCACCTTATTCAAATTTTTGTCCAAAGCACTCACTACATCCGTCTGATATATGACCTTACTGACATAAGGCAAGGAAGAGAATCGTGCATCCAACTGATGAATGCTATCTATTTGAGCATATGTCTCTTTTAGACGTATCTCAAAAGCATCTGTCAAAGGATTATATCCCAAAAACTTCTGTGGGTCTTCGCCTAAATTTTCAATATGCTCTTGTAATGCTTCTTCTTTCGAAATATAGCGCGACTCTAACACGAAGGGGGCTAAATCAACCATATTCTTCAAACGAGTCACATCCTCCTGAGTTGCATCATTATGCATAAGAACAGTCAACACGACATTCTCACGCACTTGACGAACCAAATCTCGGGCAGAAAGGAGAACAATACACTCTAAACCTATCAAAAACAACACCAACGATACTGAGATCGTTGTTGTAAAATACATATTTAAAATTTTACGTTGTTTCATTATGGAAGAAAGGGCGGTTCAAGCCGCCCTATTTATTCGTATTGATTAATACTCCCACAAGTCTTGCTCTACATTCAATAACTCTCTTTCGATACGCTCCTGTTCTTTTTGTATTTCCTCATATGTTGTAGCCATTTCAGGAATCATTCTGTTATAGATATTATTGATACCTACAAGATATGAAGTGTATTTCTTTTGAGCAAAGAAGTCTTCAAATGTCATACGTTTAGAATCACTACCACGTGGAGTAACATACTGTTGAGCCATGTATGGACGGAATGAGTCAAATGGCACCCAGAATAAGATTTGACCATATAATGCTTCCATTACTGGCATATCCTCATACATAGTCGCATTATCCGCATTCATTGGAGCAATAGCCAAAATCTTGGAATACATTCGTGAGTAGTGCTTGTCAAAGAAGATAACCTCTTGAATCATGTATTTCAATTGATTTTTTGCAAAACCTTCATACGAATAAGGGTTGAAGGTCATTTTGTCTGCAATTGAATCATAATTCAGCAACATGTAATCAGATGTTGCAATATCGCCGTCGCTTAGTTCTCCCGTTCTATCTGTATTCAAGATAGTAGGAATTTCTGCTTTGGTCAATGGAGCCACATTGAAATAAGGTCTAACATCACCTACCGTGTTAGATTTGGCATAAATTGGCATACCTTTCTCAATTGCTCGCAACATAGTTCTAAACAACGAACTATATACAGGATCCTCAGCAGAAATAGGAGTATATAATTGATAATTTTGTTTGAAACGCATATCAATAATACGATACACCACGCGTGACCATACGACATCATCTGTTCTATGGAATATGTTTACCAATGTATCAGAAGACTCTTTCAACTCTTGGGTCTCCAAACGCACAATACCCATATCGTCAAAGAACGAATTAATACGATGTTGCGCATAACTCATTACAGAAGCGAGCAATGCAAGAATAATAATACTAATCTTTTTCATATTCTTTTCTATTTGTCTATTATCTTAATTCTATTGGCAGACCACGCAATTGGATTTCTTGTCCATCTGGTCCTTTAGCCTTAATATACATCAGGTTGATGGTATTACCTTGTTTCAATTTCTTAATAGCATCCATCGCTTTCTTGTCAAAACGATCGCCATTCACCTTCAAAGAAACACCAGTTGGTAATTTAACTTGGAAACTTACAATCTCAAACTTGGCTTGAACCAAACCATCCGCTCCATACGATGCAATAATCTTATTCTTAGGATTAGTCAATGCATTCAATGGAATTCGATCCTCATCTGTTGGCTCTCCATTGATCTCGAAATAAGCATTTGGTGGAGGCAAGTTCTTTACTCGATAAGTATGTGATCCCATCAATACCTGACTATTTCCAATCTGAGCATATACTTCAATTGCCAAATTATCTGAAGAGTTTTTAGTAGGACTAATAACCCACACGTTTCCATCCTTTGTTACGGAAGCTTGATTACACTTCACATTTAACGAATTGCTACTAATACCAGGAACAGAAACAGAGAATTTATTCGCATAACCGCGATACATAATATTCAACTCTGTATTGGATATTGTCGCACTTGGTTCGCCTACTGTATATTCTCTCTCAAATGGTATGTATTGCATCACACCTTGTTGATCCATATAACCTATTTTACCAGATATTTTTTGTTGACCAACAGTATTAGCAACTACCTCGTACAAACCATTTCCAGCGATGCGTTGACCATTTACATAATACTCAGGAGCATTTGTAGAGTCGATTGCTGCCAAGATAATTTGTGCTTTATACTTATTACCCTTCACCACATAATCCGAAGAAGGAATCACATAAGCATCAAACTTGTTTACACGCAAGTCGGTTGCGTCTGTTTGTGTCAACAAGAAACGAACAGCACGACCTTCCATATGACGAATATCACTTTGCAATTTAGTCAAAACTGTGATACATGCACACATTGGCATCTCTTGGAACAAACTCTCTTCCCAAGAGATAGAGTCGCCACTAGTATTAACACTACGAGGGGTCACAAATGTCTGACGCAACTCCTCATCCACCGCAGGAGCTTCTCCGGTGATTTCAATCATAAAATCTCTATATTCGTTAATCGCTCCTTTAAGTTTCTCAGCATTACCCTCGTTGATAGCATAGCGTTGAGGAACATTGGTATCATCTTGTTTCTTCAACTCACGAACGGTTGCATTTTTCTTAGCTTCTTTTCCCTCAGCCTCTGCTACCATTTCGTCCTTAAAGTTCTGTACATACTCATAGAAAGCATTAGAGTTATTCTTTATCTCCATTGCTTTATCATACCAAACTTGTACTTTCTCAGGATTTTGATCCAATGCTACTTGGAATTGCCTATACGTGTCGCGGTTAGCTTCATTCATTGTCTCAATGGTTGCATGCAGACTGTCATCCACAGCCACATAACCATTCAGAATAGCTGCACTGACGTTGAGCGCCAACATAGCGGTCAACACCAAGTACATCATACTGATCATTTTCTGTCTCGGGGTCTCCGGACAATTCTTAGCTCCACCCATATTATATATAATATATTAAGGTACGCGCGTTAAAGCGCATTCAACATATTACCATATACTTTATTCAAGTCTGCCACTTGATTAGCCAACTGCTTTGCACCCGCAGCATATGCCTCTTGACTCTTCAATGCCTCTGCTGCTACCGTGTTCATGGTTTGAACACTTGCAACGAGAGTCTCTACTTGAGTTGTCACACCCGCAACCTTTTCTGTTTGCGCTTTATAGGCATCCACTTGAGATTGCAATGCATTGAGTTGAAGTTCATAAACCGCATTCAACTTTTGCAATTGTGCAGATACGGCTACGACTTGGTTTTCATAAGTTTTAGTATCTGCCACCACTTTCTGCATATCTTCAGTCACTTGGGTGTATGTATTGCCTAATTCAGCGCTTTTCTCTACCACATTTTTACCAGCTTGAGCAAATTGTTCTGCAGCTTGACTTGCAGCGTCTAATTTAGCAGTCAAATTATTGGTTGCAGTAGTCACTGTAGCCAACTCGTTGAGTTGATTAGCAGTCTTAGCTAAGTTAGCAACACCCGCTTTCAAAGACTCCAATTCTTTAGGATCTAAAGCAGGAGTAGCATTTTCGCCACCAGCAGAACCCATTAGTGTAGGACATGGGCGCGATTTCATCTCTTCTAATAGTTCAGGATCAGCACCATGACCTAATAATTGTGGAAATACATTATTCCAATGAAACTCTGTATGAGGTTTATCTAAACATCCGATAGCAAATAGCAAGGCTTCAACACCCATACCAACCATTAGCATCGCACCTGCTCCGGGGAAGTGCATAATCTTAAACAACGCACCAATAATAACCACGGATGCACCTAGAGAATAAACAGCACCTACTACTTTTTTACCTTTGTAAGACTCATACCACTCCATGAGTCTACTATTTTTATTTTTGCTTGACATTTTATGTTTATTTTATAAAACTAACCTTTTTATTTTATTATTCTCCAATGACAGAGCGAACACAACGGAATCCAATGTAAGAGCGAGCTTCATTTTGATACTCATAGGTACGCACTCCACATTGCAAGTAATAACTAACGTCCTTCCAACTGCCGCCCTTAACCACTTTACGCTTCAAGATATCTGGATCATCCGTTCTAGCCACATATGGGAATTCAGGATTCAAATCATGAACATGAGTATTCGCGATACTAGAATATGATGAAGCAGTCCATTCCGCTACGTTACCGGCCATATCATACAATCCAAAATCATTTGGTTTGAATTTACCAACTGGCAAAGTTGCAGTACCGGTATCATCGTGATAAGAACCACGATAAGGTTTAAAGTTAGCAAGGAAACATCCCTCTGTATCACGTGCATACTTGTCTCCCCAAGGATACATAGCAGCACGACGACCACCACGAGCGGCATATTCCCACTCTGCCTCAGTTGGGAGTCGATACTGATAGGCGATTTGCTTGCCACGTGTACGCAACAAGTTGGTACGCCAATGGCAGAATGCATGTGCTTGTTCCCAAGTCACACCAACTACAGGATAATCTGAATAACCTGGCATACTAAAATAGCCACTTAACAAAGGATCATTGTATGAATACTCAAAATCTCGTCCCCATACTGTAGTGTCTGGGTAGACACAAATAATCGCATTAGTAAGCAAATCCTTTGGTTCGCGCAATGGACGAGTAAGCGTGGTAGACTGAATCATATCATCCTCCACCCAGAAAGAATCCACACGAACAGTCGCTCCCTTTGGGTAGCAACCTCTAGACACATCAAAACGATTCTCTGGTTTAACAGCTTCCTCCATATTGGACCAACTATATTCATAGCGGAGCAGATTGGTTCGCAAGCTTCCATATCCTCCATCGTAAAACATTGGAGACAAAGCTTCACTTACAGGATCATCAGACACCAAACGCTTTCCCCATGGAATTTTCTTATCCCAGTTTATTCTCACATTTTCTTCATCCTGTTCATTTTTTGATTGCAGAGCATACTCACTATCAGCACCCTCTTCGTCAATCAAAAGCATATAAGCGATACTATCGCGTACCCAATGCACGAATTGACGATATTCATTGTTGGTTATCTCTGTTTCATCCATCCAAAATGCATGAACAGTCACCATCACATTATTGTCTGACTGGGAAAAAATAGCAGATTGCTCATTCGCACCCATCAGAAACGAACCCTTGCGCATGAAAACCATACCATAAGGTTCAACATCTTTTGTTGGACCAAAAACAGAAGATCCCACCAACTCGCCAATAGGTTTGTTACATGCTGACAGACCTAGCGCCAACATAATAACTGACAAAATTTTTGAAAGTTTCATATAATTATTTATTTTATTTATTTATCGCTACAAATATCTCACACTTTTGTATTTGTTGGTGTTTTTAGGTTTTAAAATATTAAAGCCATAAGCCAAATACAACTCATGTGAACCAAAACTCTCTTTTATCAATGCATTTGCAGGTAGTTCATACGTGTAACCTAACTGTAAACCGTTCACAATTTCCAAGCCTAATAATATATTCACACTACCAGCAATACGATATCCCAAACCGAAACGGTAACGTTTCTTTAACTGTGCCAACATGGTCAAATTCACATCCCAACTTGCGAAATCCGTCATTACCATCATACTAGGTAACAACATCCAATCCCTATTCTTCAACTGCCAGTTATATCCACCCGCCAAATACATCGTTCCTGTAACCGAAACATCAGTATTCTCACTACCCCACATCAATCGTGGTTGAGTTACGTGCGCATAACTCGCACTAGCCCACCAACGTGGCGCAGAGTAATACACGCCAATTCCCATATCAAATCCCATACCCGATGCACCTTTCTCATCACCTCCTGTCGTATTGGGTATGGCAGGATCCATTTCATCATGATATTCATCATTTCCTGCCCCAGTATCTACGCTATCCACAGCAAAACTCAAATTCAAAAAACCCAAATCGGCACCAACACTCAACACACCCTTTCCAATTTGAATTTTATATGCGTATTCTAAATACAAACTTTGATTGGTAAACAATCCAAATTTATCATTCATAAATCGTACGCCAACACCATGACGTGTTTTGCCAATTACAAATGGAGAAGAGAACGAGAAACAGGTTGTCATCGGAGCATCTTGAATGCCCGTAAAATCCATTCGATGACTACCATATACTCGCATCAAATCCCCCTCACCAATAGCGGCAGGATTAAAAGAAGACTGCAAAAACATATATTGACCTATTTGGGCATCAAACTGCGCGCGCACGAGCAACACAACCGTCAACATAACAAATAGAGCAATACTACGCCTCACTATCGCGCCTCCTCAATCAATCACAAATCAATATTCTTCTTCATCAAAGAAGAAATCATCTTTTGTAGGATAATCTGGCCACAAGTCTTCAATAGACTCGTATACTTCCTCATCATCCTCTATTTCCTGAAGATTCTCAATAATCTCCATAGGAGCACCTATACGCAACGCATAGTCCAACAACTCATCTTTGGTTGCTGGCCATGGTGCATCTTCTATCTTAGAAGCTAATTCTAATGTCCAATACATACTATTTATTCTGCGCAATAAGCGCTTGCTACTAAATTATCGTGCAAAAGTAGTACTTTTTTTTCAATTATACAAATTTATTTGCGCTTTTTCGCTATTTTTCCCAAACAAAGAGACTAATTTCTAAATTATTGGCAACAAATCTTGACAAAACAAACAAATAATCACTCAACCGATTCACATAACGCACCACTACGCTATCAACCTCCTCATCGCCATCTTCCAACCACTTTACCACACCTCTCTCAAGACGACGAACCACACAACGACATACGTGACACAAGGATACTTGCTCATTTCCACCAGGTAATACAAACTCCTTTAGTACAGGCAGTTTGGCATCCATCATATCCATCCATTCCTCTAAATGCAGGACATTTTTCTCCGCAAATGGCAGATCTGCACCAGCTAGTATAGCCCCCACATCGAATAATCGATTTTGCACCCATCCAAGTTGCACATCAATATCCCTTACCCACTCACCTTCGCATTTACTCAACGAAGCACGAAGCAATCCCACAAAGCTATTCAACTCGTCTGCTGTTCCGTACGCATCCAAACGCAAATCTGACTTGCTCACTCGTTTACCCGTGGCCAAGGAAGTCCTTCCTTTATCACCCGTTTTTGTGTATATTTTCATAATCGCATTCTATAATTCCGTTTCCAATAATGCTTATCAAAAAAGACCAATCCCATCTGATACAAATCAATCGTACTTGTTACACGTTCGTCTGCACAAATCTCTTGCCACGCTCTCTCCATCTCATCACTATGATGTATATCATCCATCACCACCACACTTTTTTCATGAGTCTTTTCAGCTAGCAAATCAAAATATTTCATACTTGCTTGATAAGTATGATTCGCATCCACAAACGCCACATCAACTCGCTCCAATCCACTCTTTAGAACCTCCTCATCTATCGCCCCTATAAAACACTCTATATTATTCATTCCCAATACTTTCCAATTTTCCTTTGCTATATTCGCCACCGCCTCACATCCTTCGTAGGTATAGACTTTATCTCGTGTATCCACACCCGCCAAATACGCCGTTGTCACTCCCAAACTCGTACCCAATTCCACTATCGTCAAACCCTTATCTCCTTCGCGCATTTGATGCCCCAACCAATTGACCAGTCTAAACAACATCTGTGCATATTTCGCCTTCGCCAAACTTCCTTTTGCTATATTTTTGACCTTTCTTTCATCTCTCACTTTCTCATCCGATTGCTTCAGTCCGCTTCCATAATCCACAAATTCAATCACCTGTTCAGACTTTAGCATTTGCGTACGCACTTTCTCAATTTCGTTCCAAACACGATAGGCATGCCTGTCAGACATAACCATTCTCACCCACTCAAACAAATAAGGCGAATGCACCCCCTCTCCACCTGTATTCCAAGCGGTCAAATGGTGCTTCAACCACGAACTTATACGATATAAATATACATTTTTTTTCATAAAGGCGTGCAAAAGTACTATTTTTTTTTGACATATGCAAAAAAAGTTGTACCTTTGTGCTCGATATGATACTAAATTATATTTGGATAGGACTTATTCTTCTCGCAGCCATCATGGGTTGCGTGCAGTTCTTCTTTTTTGGACAAAGTGAAATTTTCTCTGAGATTCTCAATTCCACATTTGCTTCCGCCAAGAATGGTTTTGAGATTTCTATCGGGTTGACGGGCGTGCTAGCCCTTTGGATGGGTATTCTCAATATAGGGCAGCAAGGTGGAGTAGTCAACACTCTCTCGCGTGGCGTCGCTCCATTTTTTCGCCGTATTTTCCCTGAGGTTCCCAACAACCACTCCGTCTATGGTACGATGTTCATGAATTTTGCAGCCAATATGCTTGGTCTCGACAATGCCGCCACCCCTATGGGCCTAAAAGCGATGGGTGAGTTGCAAACACTCAACACCGATAAATCCAAAGCTTCCAATGCCATGATTATGTTCGTCGTACTTGGTGCTAGCGGACTCACCATTATCCCGACCACCATTATGGCATACCGCGCACAACTCGGAGCAGCCAATCCTGCTGATGTTTTTCTCCCATTACTCATAGCTACCTATTTTGCTACGCTCGGCGGACTACTCGCCTGTTGCGCTGCGCAAAAGATCAAGATTTGGAATAAAGTCGTTTTGGGTGTACTCCTTGCCCTCACCGCTTTAATAGTGCTCTTGCTCGTTTTGGCGCAACGTCTACCCGAAGAGACACTCACCACCGTCTCCGCCCTCATCGCATCGGTCATTCTATTGGGTGTCATCTGCTGGTTTATCATTCAAGCCACAATCAAGAAAGTCAATGTATATGAAGCATTTATTGATGGAGCTAAAGACGGATTCAAGACGGCTATAGGCATTATTCCCTACCTCATTGCCATCCTCGTAGCGGTGGGCATGTTCCGAGCCAGCGGAGCCATGGGATTGCTCGAGCAAGGGCTCGCACACCTATTCTCCCTCGTAGGCATCAACCCCGACCTCTCCGCAGCCGTACCTACTGCCATCATGAAGCCCCTCTCGGGAAGTGGTGCACGCGGGCTGATGATTGAGGCGATGACTACCCACGGTGCCGACTCATTGGTCGGTCGCCTATGCTGCATATTGCAAGGCACCACCGACACTACATTCTATGTCTTAGCTGTTTACTTCGGTAGTGTGGGTATCAAGAACACCCGCCATGCTGTCGCCTGTTGTTTGATTGCCGACCTTATCGGCGTCATTGCCGCCTTCACCGTCGCCAATATATTCTTCAGCTAACCACACTAAACAATAGCGCCAGAGGCGCGTTCACAAAACACAAATATGATCACTTTCCACGCTGATAACACCTCCATGCCTGCCATTGACTTTCACAAAGTCGAACAATGGATTAAGAGTACCGCAGCCCAATACGGCTACTCTGTAGGTGAACTCAACTACATCTTCTGCAACGACGAAAAAATCCTTGCTGTCAATCGTGAATTCCTTCAACACGACTACTTTACTGACGTTATCACCTTTGATTATACCACGCGCACACGTGTGAATGGTGACATCTATATTTCCTTGGATACGGTTGCCACTAATGCCGAGCAAGTGAAAACAACGTTTCTCCACGAACTTCATCGTATCATCATTCACGGTTTACTCCACCTCACCGGTCAAGCTGACAAAACGCCAGAAACCAAAGCACAAATGACCGCCAAAGAAGAAGATGCACTCGCCAAAATTAGCATTTTGCTCTAAAATACCAAAAGTTTCTAACTTTTTTAATGCAAAATTTGCATGTTTAGCAAATTTTTCTTACCTTTGCAACCGATATCCGATATTTGTTTTCTATAACCGATATCCGAAATACCGAAAAACAAATACTTAACATCTAATAAAACACAGTTATGGCTAAAGTTTATCAAGCTAACGAGATTAAGAACATTGCCCTCATGGGTGGCAGTGGCTCGGGTAAGACTACCCTTATGGAATCCATGCTCTTTGAGTGCGGGGTCATTAAGCGTCGTGGATCAGTTGAAACACAATCTACCGTCTGCGACTATTTTCCAGTAGAAAAAGAATACGGCTATTCAGTCTTTTCTTCAGTTTGCAACATCGAGTTCAACAACAAAAAACTCAATATCATCGACTGCCCAGGTTCAGACGACTTCTGTGGTGGTGCTATTACCGCACTCCACGTATCTGATACAGCAATCATCACCCTCACCGCTAACGGAGGTGTAGAGGTGGGTACACAAAACAACTTCCGCCGCGCAGAGAAAGCTAAAAAACCTATTGCTTTCGTAATCAATAAGTGCGACCACGAGAACGCTGACTTCGAGCGTACATTCAACGAACTCAAAGAGGTCTTTGGTAACAAATGTACCCTTTTCCAATATCCTATCAATGCAGGCAAGGACTTCAACGCTGCTATTGACGTACTCCAAGGCAAAATGCTTGTTTGGAAAGCTGAAGGCGGTGCCCCTGAACTAAAGGACATCCCTGAGAGCGAGAAGAATACTGTAGAAGAGATTCGCGCTCAACTTCTCGAGTGGGCTGCAGAGTCTGACGAGACGATTATGGACAAATACTTTGAGCAAGGAACCCTTTCTGATGACGAGCTCATGCGTGGTCTGCAAACCGTATTTGCAGAGGGCAGTATGTACCCAGTTATCTGCACTAGTGGTCTCAAAGATATGGGTATCCGCCGTCTCATGGGTTTCCTCGGTGAGATGACTCCATCCGTAGCAGACGCTCCAAAACCATTGACCGTCAACGCAGAAGAAGTGGCTCCTGTAGCTACTGCTCCTACATCTGCATTCATCTTCAAGACATCGGTTGAGCCACACATCGGTGAGGTAAACTACTTCAAAGTGATGCAAGGTACCCTCAAGCCAGGTGATGACGTATTGAACGTTGATCGCGGCACCAAAGAGCGTATATCTCAACTCTACTCTGTGGCTGGCAACATCCGCGTACCTGTTGAGGAAGTTTCTGCTGGTGACATCGCTGCTACTGTAAAACTCAAAGATACTCGTACTGGCAACACCCTTAATGCAAAAGACTGCGAGAACCAATATCCTGCTATCTCTTACCCTGATCCTAAATACCGCCGTGCTATCAAGCCTGTTAACGAGGCAGATGCCGAGAAATTGGCTGCACTCCTCACACGCATGCACGAAGAGGATGCTACCTGGGTAGTAGAGCAATCTAAAGAACTCAAACAAGTCATTGTGGCTGGTCAAGGTGAGTTCCACCTACGCACCCTCAAATGGCGTCTTGAGAACAACGATAAGATGATGGTTACTTATGAGGAGCCAAAGATTCCTTATCGCGAGACTATCACCAAGTCTGCTCGCGCAGACTATCGTCATAAGAAACAATCTGGTGGTTCTGGTCAATTCGGCGAGGTACACCTCATTGTAGAGCCTTATGTAGAGGGCGAGCCAGTGAAGGAGGTTTACAAGTTCGGCAACCAAGAGTATCGTATCTCTGTTCGTGATACACAAGAGATTCCACTCGAGTGGGGCGGCAAACTCGTGCTCATCAACTCAATCGTAGGTGGAGCTATCGATTCACGCTTTATCCCAGCTATCCTCAAGGGTCTCATGGATCGTATCGAGCAAGGTCCATTGACTGGTTCTTACGCTCGCGACGTACGCGTGATTATTTACGATGGCAAGATGCACCCAGTAGATTCCAATGAAATCTCCTTCCGTCTTGCTGGACGTAATGCCTTTGCAGAAGCATTCAAAAACGCGAACCCTAAACTCCTTGAACCAGTTTATGAAGTAGAGGTATTTGTTCCTAGTGATATCATGGGTGATGTAATGTCTGACATCAATGGTCGCCGCGGTATGGTACTCGGTATGGAGACTGAGAAGAACTTCACCACTCTCAAGGCGCTTGTTCCGTTGAAAGAGATGTCTTCTTACTCTACTACTTTGTCTTCTCTCACAGGTGGTCGTGCAACTTTCACTATGCGCTTCAAGAGCTACGAACTCGTTCCTGGTGATGTACAAGATAAACTCATCAAAGAGTACGAGGCAACACAAAAAGACGAGGATTAACCCCCTCATTCATGCTAGACCTACTAGTAGTGCTAGTTCTACTAGTAGACTCCAAACAAAACGAGACTGTCACAGGGCAGTCTCGTTTTTTTCGCAAAAAAAATGATGAATATTTGTATTTATCAAAAAATTGCAGTATCTTTGCACTCGCAATGCAAAAAGTTGCATTAATCAATAAACTCTAAACACAAAACAATTATGAAAGAACCATTGACCACAAAACAAAAACTCCGCAAAATCTTCGTCAACAAGTACGCCATCACCCTGTACTTGTTCGCTATCATTTATCTATTTATCGGTAATCAAAGCTTAATCAAACGAATCGCTAAGGCACGAGAAATACGCGAGATCAAACAAGAGATTCAACTCATCCACCAGCAAACCCAAGCCGTAGAGAATATGCTCAATTCCTTGGACAACAAGGATAGTCTAGAGCGTTATGCCCGCGAGCACTACCAAATGCATGAAGACGGCGAAGTAGTCTACCTCATAGAATAACCACCCATCTCCACACTACTCAACCCACACTCCCATGAAATGGTCTAACATCTTACTATACAGCGGACTAGCTGTCCTACTAGCAGGAGCTATCATGAGTATGCTCAAACTACAACCCTACTCCGACTACGTATTGGTAGCAGGCGCAGTACTCGTTATTTTTCGTGGCGCAGTCAAATCCCGCGAACAATAATCATCTAATCCATTAACCGCATAACCGAAAAATGAAATCCATCACCATCAAAGATATAGCCAAAGAGTTAGGAATATCAGTTTCTACAGTAAGTCGCGCTTTGCAGAACCACCCGGATATCAGCGAGTCCACCAAAGCATTGGTTCGTGACTGCGCCAAGCGTCTCAACTACAAACCCAACATCATGGCTAGCAACTTACGCACAAGTAAGAACACAACGATTGGCGTTATCCTTCCAGAGGTCAATCATCACTTTTTTGCGTCTGTGTTAGATGGTATAGAGCAAATGGCCAACGATGCGGGATACAATATCATTATATGCCAAACTGGCGAGAACATAGAGAAAGAAATCCAAAGTATCCAAACCCTTATAACTAGCCGAGTAGCTGGCATATTAGCAGGTATCAGCAAACAAACTCATTCTCTTCATCATCTCCAGGAAGTTATCAATGCCGATATACCGCTCGTTCTATATGATCGTCCATGTCCTTCCTTGCCCTGCGACCAAGTGGTATCGGACGACTATCTCGGAGCCTTCAAAGCCGTGGAGTACCTTATTCAGACGGGTTGTAGACGTATTATGTATTTCTCTTCGCCTATGCAATTGGAGGTAGCCCATCGTCGATACCAAGGGTGGAGAGATGCCCTTCAACGATATGGTATGCCTATTGAGGATTCAATGATTGTCACTTGCGACTCACGTGCGCAAGCTATTATTGAGACTCCTATGATACTCAAACGTGCGGATAAACCCGACGCCATATTCTGCGTCAATGATGATTGTGCGTCAGGCGTGCTTTACGCTGCTCAAATACTTGGGTTGCAAATCCCTCAAGACCTAGCTATATGTGGATTCTCCAATGCGCCTCTTTGTCGCAACACCTACCCGATGCTCACTACTGTAGAGCAGCATGGTGTAGAGATTGGAAAACATGCTATCATACGACTGCTCAAGCGTCTGAATGGCGATGACCGCATCGCGCAAACCGAGATGATAGCAACTGACCTCATCGTCCGCGAAACTACCAAATAACCTACCATACTACTCCACCCTATGCACTCACTTCTACAATACAACAACTGGACCATAGAGCAACATCAATGGGAGCCCCAACACGAAGCTGAGATTGAGCAACAACTCACTTTTTCCAATGGGTATATCTGCCAGACCGCGCATTTCGAAGAGTTTTATTCAGGGCCACAGCGACTCTGCACATTTATCAATGGCATAGAGCATCCGATCCTCAATCTCTCTTCCATCTCTATTCGACTTCACGATGAGCGTCTAGACTTAGCTACATGGCAGATCCAGGAATTCTACCGCTGTCTGCACAAGAACCAGCCTTGCCTTGAACGCCATTTCACGGCTATCTCACCAAAGGGTGCTACGATACAGGTCAAGACCCGCCGCCATCTGTTGGAACAGAAAGAAGCTATGGTGATCGATTATGAGATCACATCCGTGGACTATGCTGGACCTATTTCATATCTAGCCATGCTAGGTGCAAACGAAGAGAAAGTAGATTGGTACCCACTCATGAATCATATTGGACAGGAATATTGTTGGTTATGGCTACAAATGCACGAACTTAACCTTCAGCTATGTTGCGCCATGACATGGAGCGCGTTATACAACAACACCCCTCTTGTACAACGTCCTATCAAAATAGAGAAACAACATACCATCGGCTACTCACTCATCACAAACATCAAACCAGGTGACACATGCCTACTACAGAAAAAAGTAGTCGTTATGGATTCTCGTACACACGACAAAGAACAGCTCATTACAGACGCCATACAATGCTTGACAAACTTGTAAAAGAACATATCATCCTTGGAGTGGACCCGGGTACCTTATACATGGGTTATGCACTATTGCATACCACAGGTAGCAAAGTCGAAATCATTGATTTCGGAGTGTTTGATGTCCACAAACTTGAAGACCAATATGCCCGCTTACAAAAGGAGTTCTTCTTCCTGCAAGAGCTTATCGACAAGCACCACCCTACCGTGCTCGCTATTGAGTCACAATTTGTGGACAAGAATCCCCAAACGATGATCAAAATTGTCCATGCACAAGGAGTAGCTATTGCTGCCGCATTGTCCAAGGATGTTCCTGTACATGAGTATTCTCCTATGAAAGTCAAGATGGCTATCACGGGCAACGGACATGCTGACAAGCATCAAGTGGCAGATATGCTACAGCGTTTTTTGCATATTCCTCCCGAGCAAATGCCTAAAAAACTCGATGCTACGGATGCTTTGGGTATAGCATATTGCCATTACCTACAATTGGGTATGCCTCTGCGCGAGAAAGGTGCCAAGAACTGGACCACTTTTGCTAAACAAAAAGGATTGGTGGACAAACAGCTTACAGGACCAAATGCCAAACTACAAGCAGCTATGCAAATGGCAAAGAAAAAGAAATAAGCACTTTTTTTAGTAAAATTCCTACCTAATATTTGGTATTTTGATTTTTTTGTTGTACCTTTGCACAACTTTTGATAGGCAATGGTTTATACTAAATAGCCTATCGCTAAAAAAAAAGATATTAACTATTAATTATTAACTATTAACGATAAATAACTATGGCTTACGTTATTTCTGAAGATTGTATCGCTTGTGGTACATGTATTGATGAGTGCCCAATGGGTGCTATTTCTGAGGGTGATATCTATGTAATTGACGCAGACGCTTGTACAGAGTGCGGCACTTGCGCAGATGTTTGCCCAAGCGGCGCTATCTCTCAAGGCTAATCAGTAGGGCTTCCGAAATATCTATGATTTTTCGGTGCTCTTAGCGGACTCCCCACTCAATCTATTTGGGGTGCTCTTAGCGCAATGCATTTTGCATAACAAGAGGGTGTATCAAAATTCTGATACACCCTCTTTATTATACCTACCTTTACCCTGTCTTTTACGGGTTCATGACGGGTTCATAACGGGTTTATACTCTACTTTACCCGATACCACTCCGTTACCACTCAGAACCTTTACCGTAGCGAAACAATAACTTCTGCGGCACTTCTAGCGGCAGATTTGTCGCCGAGGATCTGCCAGAGTGCCTCGTATTCTGTTTTCATTTTCGCGCGATAGTCCTCATCCTCCAATAGTCGTCTAAGTTCCATCTCAACATTCTCTTGCGTAAAACGACTAGCTACCAACTCTTGTATCACTTCCTTATCGGGAATGATATTCACCAAAGTAAAATACTTAATTTTGAACATCAACGGCTTGAGCAGTTTCTCTAAATACTTGCTACCCGCCACATGATAGACTGCCGTCTGCGGACAACCTATGAGGGCGGTCTCCAATGTTGCAGTACCTGAATTGACTACCGCAGCAAGTGCATTATTGAGCAGAGCATATGTATCTCGAGTCAGTTCCTCACCATGCAAATAGGAAGCGTAGAAGGTATCATCTATACCAGGTGCCGCTGTTACGACAACACGATACCTCTCGCCTGCCACGTTGCGTGCTGCTGCCAACATCGTCGGCAGACACTTGCTTATCTCGCTCTTTCTTGAACCAGGCAGTATGGCAATCGTTTCTTTGCCTTTCGCCTCATTGCCTCTAGCCTCTAACCTCCAACTTTGTATACTATCTGCCGTTGGATTTCCCACGTATTGGCATTTGTACCCATGTTTAGCATAAAAAGCGGGTTCAAATGGGAATATACCCAATATCCTATCGCAGTAACGGGCAATTTGATGCACACGCCACTCTTTCCATGCCCAAATTTTAGGTGGGATGTAGTAGATAATTTTGGTCTTTGGTAGATATTTCTTACAGTATTTAGCTATTTTGAGGTTGAATGACGGGTAGTCTATCAAGATGAGCACATCGGGTTGTTCTTGTAGAAGTGCTTTTTGAGCTATTTGGAAGTTACGTTTGATCTTACCTAGATTCTTAAACACAGCCACAAACCCCATATATGCCATCTCTCGATAGTCCACGTAGAGGTGGCATCCTTGTGCACGCATCTTATCTCCGCCCAAGCCCACGAACAGTGCTTGAGGGTCTTTCTTGTGCAATGCGACCATTAGATTGGCGGCATGCAAATCGCCCGACGCTTCTCCCGCTATCAAAAAATACTTCATCTCACTTATCACTCACGTTATTCACCATCTACATCATTAAGCCAAAACTTGCCACGATATAGGGCAATGCGCCTATCAATACGCCTTTGGCTAGGCGCCATGTTTCCAACGTATAGAGAACAAAGATCATTGCCATATTGGGAAATATCCCCACTTGGCATATTCGTCCTAGGATAGGTCGCATCAAGTCCCAATCAAAGGTCTCAAAGGTGTACCACAGGTTGAAACGCTCGATATACACCCATCCCACCAAGGCGGGCAACGCCAACCCCAGTAAAATACCTATCCAATATTTATCCAATCTCTGCCTCATTACCTACCCCTACACCAACTCCATTGCTGTTTGATCTATAGAGCAAGGATGCACACTCATGTAGTGGTTATTCATTGCCCAATGATCTGTATCTTGGGCCTCAGGTTCGATATTGATAAACTCACCGCCTAGTTTATAGCATGCCTCGCCTTTCTCATCTACAGCAGGAATCATCTCTTGACTCCAGTAGCCACGACATTGGCGTGTCCATTTCAAACCCACTAGTTCGCCTACAGGTGCATTCACATTGTAGCAGACACCATATGGTTTCTTCTCCTCTAGCAAGTGCTTAGTAAGTTCTAGGATATACTTTTCCATATGACTAAAGTCCGCTTCTGGACTATGGTCATCAATGGAGAATCCTATGGATGGAATACCATGCTCTGCACCCACAAAGCATGCGCCCATGGTGCCAGAGTAGATGACATTGATTCCTGCATTAGAACCATGGTTAATACCACTCACCAGCAGGTCAATCTTGCTGCTATCGCCTTCACACACAACGTCAATCGCTAGTTTCACGCAGTCGCTAGGAGTGCCATTGGTGGTATAGACGGTCACATTCTTCTGCCAGTCTTCAGTGCCCCAATTAGGGTCGTTTAGTTCACGCAGATAGATAGGTTGTGCCACGGTGATAGCATTGCTCATTCCACTACGTGCACCGTCGGGAGCGACGACGGTCACATGTCCAAGTTCGCTCATTATACGTACGATGGTCAGGATGCCTCTTGCACCCCAACCATCGTCATTTGTTACAAATATTTCCATATTGGATTTGTTTAATATTTAGGGTTCTGGATCACTCCTGAACTACTAAACTTCTGAACTACTGAACTCATTCTCAGCAGCTCGTTGCGCCTTATCCTACTACTTCCCAAACCACGTCAATCACTTTCTTTGCCAACGCGTCAGCCTCTTCCATAGTAGCGGCCTCAGAGTAAACACGGATGATTGGTTCGGTATTAGATTTGCGGAGGTGTACCCAACCGTCAGCAAAGTCAATCTTCACGCCATCTTTGTCGTTGATACGCTCACCAGCGTATTTCTCTTTGACTGCCTCTAACACTTTATCTACATCAATCTCTGGAGTCAAGTCAATACGATTCTTAGAGATGCAGTATTCTGGGAAAGTCGCACGAAGTTCGCTTACTTTGCAACCTTTTTGCGCCAAACTACTGAGGAAGAGTGCGATACCTACCAATGCGTCACGACCATAGTGGCTAGCTGGATAAATCACACCACCGTTACCCTCACCACCGATGACAGCGTTAGTACGTTTCATCTCGGTTGTTACGTTCACTTCACCTACGGCACTTGCGCTATATGAACCGCCATGTTTAACGGTCACGTCGCTCAATGCACGAGTAGAAGACATATTGCTTACGGTGTTACCTGGAGTTTTGCTAAGTACATAGTCAGCTACAGATACAAGTGTGTACTCCTCGCCAAACATATCGCCGTTCTCGCAGATGATAGCCAAACGGTCCACGTCTGGATCTACTACGAAACCTACATCAGCCTTACCCTCACGCATGAGGTCAGAAATCTCGGTCAAGTTTTGTGGCAATGGCTCTGGGTTGTGAGCGAAGTGACCAGTTGGCTCGCAGTTGAGCTCAATGATATTTTTCACACCCAATGCTTTCAAAATAGCAGGAATAGCGAGTCCACCTACAGAGTTCACACAGTCAATTGCTACGGTATAGTTTTTAGCCTCAATAGCAGCTTTATCTACGAGTTCAAGTGCCATCACATCGCGAACGTGATCCTCGAGGTAGTCACGACGGGTGATTTTGCCCAAGTCATCTACTTCAGCGAAGTTGAAGTCTTCAGCCTCAGCGATAGCCAATACCTCTTTACCCTCTACATCATTGAGGAACTCACCTTTCTCGTTAAGAAGTTTGAGAGCGTTCCATTGTTTTGGGTTGTGGCTTGCAGTAAGGATGATACCACCAGCAGCTTTAAGACCAGTTACAGCAAGCTCTGTGGTTGGGGTAGTAGCGAGACCGATATTGATCACGTCATAGCCCATACCCACGAGGGTACCGCATACTAATTGGTCCACCATTTCGCCTGAGAGGCGAGCGTCACGACCTACTACGATTGTTTTGTTGTCTGGCAACATTGCCTTACGTTGGGTAGCATAAGCGGCTACAAAACGAACAACATCTACTGGGCTCAAGCCCTCTGCAACGCGGCCACCAATGGTGCCACGAATACCGGAAATACTTTTTACAAGTGCCATTTTTCTTAGTATCTTTTGATTTTTATTTTAAGATCGTATCCATAAGGAGTCACAGAACTGTTCTCCTCGCTGAATCCCATTTTACTTGGGCAGATGATTTTGCATTGCGAATTGGAATATCGCATATATTTCAGTGCTACTTGCCAACCCGTGCAAGAGGTTTCCGAGCTTACCATATATTGCAGTTTGATAGGTTCGGAGCTATCCATTGTTGTCCAGTTGTATATGGTATCTGGATATTCATTTAGTGTATAGCGTTTGTATCGGAGTAGTACTGTTTCTCCCGACTCTATTTCTGCTTCTTCTGCGCTTGATAGTGTATCCCCTAGTTCTACCAGATGGAAGTAGAAGTTATCATAATCTGGCACGCGGTAATACGTTTTTTCGTCCCATTGGTCATCCGCAGGAAGGGTATCAACGATAATCAAGCCATGTCGCGCAATATAACTCTCAATGAGTTTACGCTCTTTTTTTAGTTGTTCGGAGTAAATATTACTATTGCAGCCAGATGCCACTAGCAATATCAGTCCTACTAATATCGATTGTATCTTTTTCATATATTCTTCGCCTTTATCCTTTCACCTTTAGCGCAGCGTCCTATACCCTACTCCGCTACCTTCACCACAATCTTTAGATTGCTATATGGTTTGATAATAGATGTCCCTTCCACTCCGTAGGTCATATACCAAGGGGCAATAATTTGTATTTGTTCGCCTTGTCGCAGATTATGAAGCGCCCTATTGATTGCCACGGGCAGTTCTCCGCCACCTATTTGTAGGTTTTCCTTGACGTCAGCAATGAGACTGTCATTGAGTTCATATATCTGGATATGCATATCCACATATTGTCCTTTTTGCAGAGAGTCTTGTGTCGTTTGATACAGGAGGGTGTACCAAAACCCAAATTCATCCTGCGCATAGGTATGTAGCGTATCGTGTTTGACATATTCGAGGCATTGTTTATCTGCTTCGTCAGTCATCCGTTGATTAAAGTATAATTGTGCCATTAGCATTGAGTCGGGCTGTGATTCTGCTCCCAAATGCCTCACAGGTTGTGGACTCTTATTGCATCCCATCAAAAGTAGAGTCAATAGCAACAATCCACTCATTCTCATCACGTTTATATTTGACAAACTTATCCCCATAATAATATCCGCTGCAAAGGTACAAAAAAAAATGTATATATGCAAGAAAAGCGAATAATTATTCGTAAAAAGATAAATATCTACCTGCTATACTATTCAGTAGTGATGCGAGAGAGAAGATAATACTACTGGCATTATGGATATATGGTTGCTATTTATTATATCTTAACTTGATAAGATAAATCTCCCAATAGCTTTTTGGAGCATCAGGATATAGTTGTGGAATTAGGACTTTGATGCGTATGCGATTTTTGCGAATATCAGCACAGGTGGGATAACCCAATAGATTGTTGCCGTGAATGAGTTCAGATAGCAGTTGCTGTTTCTCTTGCTCGGAGTGCGCTGTTAGATAATAGTAACGACGCTTGTAATGTCTTTTGTCTGTCTGTTGCATAGTGTATTATGTATTAATTGTAGTTATACATTGATATTGAATTCCTGGGTTATTTCACCTTGGCATTATTGAGATATTGTGTCATCAATAGGTATATACCTGACAATCGTCGTTTTGGCATCTACTTTGATTAGTTCTCGGCGGAGTTTGCCTTCGGCGATGAGGCGCTGTTTTTCTTGATGGTAACGTTCAGCAGCGGCTTTGGCACTCTCGTGCATGGTTATTTGTTCTTCACGCTTGATAACGCGTTTTCTTATCTTTAATTGGCGTATAGGCATAGTAGTAATCTCTATTTTTGTAATGAACTCTTTAAATCATCGTTTCTTAATATAGACTCTGCTGTGATGTTCGAACAGATCGATCAGCAAACTTATGCCAAACCACATGCCAAAGAAAATGAGTGTCGCCACCAGCCAACTAAAGCCAAACTGTGATTCCACCTGATATTGACTATTGTGGAGGAAAATACCAACTGGTATGCTGACAACAAATGAGATAAGGAAGATCCATAGCAATCGGAGCGAGAATTTCGTTTTCTTAGGACCAAAGCACTCATCTTTTATTTCCTGCATCGAACGCACTTTCAAAATGGGTGCATTGACTAGCGCTTCTATCTGAGCTTCGGTCATTGGTGGTCTTTTGGCTGCCTCCGCAGCTTCACGTTGTGGATTACATAACTGAAGTGAAGAAGCCACATCTGCCAAATAACGCTGCTTAGTCCAGAGCTTGGATTGTATATCCTTGATAGGCAGATGAGGAAGCATATCAAAGAACTCATCCGCATCGTAGTGCGTAATAATTTTTGGACAATAGCGCTCGCCTACTGTTTTACCAACGGGTGATGGGAATATATTCTCGAGGAAAGTATCCTCAAAAAGATCATACTTATATTTACTAATCCTCTCTTCAAGTTCGAATAGCAGTTCTCCATCTTTTAGAAACACCCGTGTCCATTCGTATGTATGTCGGTAGCCACCCAAGAATGGCCAAAACAGCAGGTGCCAGCCCTCTGGGCGATCGTATCTACTGCCGAAATAACCAGGAAATAGAGTTGTACTAAATTCGGTGATGCCTTTGCGCTGCATGGTAAAAATGATATACTCTATTAGGCGGTCCTCACTCCATGTCTGTAGTTCCTTCAGTTCATAATGTGGGCGTTTGCCAAATGAGTGATTGGTATTTTTGATGGTTGTCTTTGACATAATTGTTCTATTTTTAGTACATTATTTACTCTTCGACTATCTCCATGTGAATATTGCTAAAGCATTGGCTAATAGCATATTGTAAGGCTTCGGTTTTTCGCACTTCGGCTTGGATGTATAGGGTTTGCTCATCCATATAGGTCATGCTTAGTATATTGCCTCTATATTCGTAGGCATCCGATCCTACCAGCACTTTCATCAGTCCTTGTACATTCACTTCGCCATTAGGCGTTCCGTAGAATTTAGCCAACGAATGGATTATCTGCTCAATGGCTTTGAGGTCATCTGCACTACCCGATAGTTGATAGGTTACGATGGTTGGCTCAGTTTCTGGCATCATATCCTCTTCCGATAGATCATCCATCGGGTTATAACCTAACATATCGTAGTACGATTGTGCACGCGCTTTGTCGATATAGATGCCATATTGCTCGTTGCCCAGCTCATAGAGCATGCCCAGGTGCTCAGCAGCAGAGATATTATCGTGTGACAGTTCTTGCAATAGCGTTTCTACATCTCCGAACAGGTATGCCGTTCCTATTTTGTCGCGGCGGTACATTTCTTGGATGATGGGTTGATCGGCTGGATTGTCTTTGGAAGCATATATACTGCGTAGCATAAATTCTTCAACCTCCATGTTTTGCAGATCAGTGGCTGAGAGGGTGCGATTCGTTTTCATAGTCGGATGGATTATTGGATTGGTTTTTCAGTTTCATATACGAGCATAGCAGTCCAGTTTTTCCAAACGTTATTATGTGGGTTGGGGCTTTCCGCTGTATATCGGATATCTACCACTTTGATATCCTGGCTGTGCTGTTGCAAGAACTCGTTTACTTGTTTTTCAAAAACCTCGAGATAAGGTGTTTTCTCTTGAAATAATTTTACTTGTACCATAATGTGTAAATTTCATTGTTAACATTTAATTATTGCTTTGTTGCAATTTACACATATAATATAGTTCAAAAATAAAAAATTTCAAAAATGAATGCACATATATTCATTTTGCAAAGTTGAGTTTACAAAATAACACTCTATAATAAAGTGCTTTCTTACACCAAGATAGCATTTTTACTATTTGATAAATACCTCTTTGTGCGCTATTCGGCATCGACGTTCGCTTATTCCAAATGGCGCAGGATTGGCATAGCAGCCAGCAAATGAGGACAATATCTTGCGAAATCCATAATTCTGAGAAATAAACTCTGGAGGTTCGCCCCCTAACATATGATTATACAATTTCGCAAAGTAGGAAGTGATAAGTCGTCCGGAAATGATATCCTCTAAGCAACTCTTATCTATTAAATTGCCGTTCTGATCGATCGCTTGTAATTGTTGGTGAGGAGCTTTATACAAAAACTCCCTTTGGTGGAATTGTTTTGCCAATTCTATCCCAAAATCTAGTAGGTTCTT
>JBGVEC010000049.1:0-6722 GCA_045119815.1 Paludibacteraceae bacterium
ATTCCGAAGGCTTGCTCTATGCCCGATTCAAGGTCTGTCGATGAGAGGCTCTGGCTCTCGGAGAAACCTTGCGGCATATCGGCCCATGGAATGTCGCTTTGCGAGTTGAATAGCTTCTCGAAGTTGTTTGCCGAGAACTCCTTACCCAGACGGGAACCGTTATATACCTCACGATTGTGGTGGTCGATGAATGTGACACCGTAGATACGCCCTGCATCATTCTCGCGAAACACCACATCAATGCCCTTGCTGCCAAGCAGACGCACAAACTCCTCGCGGTTTCCACGAGAGCCGTGCATAGCCAGAGCCACATCGTTGCGGATTTTGGGTTGCCACCTCTTCGCTCTGAACTCCTGAGCATTGTAGGCAATACGCTTCTCCACACCCTCGAATCCGAAACGCTTGCCTATAAGCGAGGACTTGATAGGCGTACAGACAGGCTTTCCGTTGTCATCGGTCATCGTGTAGATGATACCCGAATAGGGCTTGCCATCGAACTCGCCCTTGACCTGCTTTGCCTCGATGTTGAAGCACGAAAGCATGGCACTGTACTCACCGAAGGACTGGAAGCGATACGAGGTAAAGACACTCTTGAGAATGTTCGATACCTGCTGCTTTACATCGCCACGGGTGTAGTCCGCTTTCTTGAGATAAGGTTCCAACAACTCCCTGCGTTTGTCGGCAATCTGCTTGAGTCCGAACATCTGCTCCAATTCTCGGCAAGCCTTCATCGAGCGGTTCCACTCGTAGGCATCGTCTATCTTCTCACCGTTCTCATTTACGCAGGTAGATACTATATGTATATGTCTGCGGTCTATGTCCTCGTGGAGATAGACAATGTAGGGCTGGTTGCCGTAGCCCATCTTCTGCATATAGGCTCTTGCCAAATCTACAAACTGACTGTCGGTAAGATTGTCGTCCAATGTCGGATTGAGCGATATATGCAGGATAGGCTTCTCGGTGTTGCGGTTGGCAGCGAGATAACTCTCAAAGGCGAACATCGTCTGACTGACAATCCTGTCAGGGTCGTAGAGAGAGTCGGTAATCATACGGTTGCCGGCTATGATGCGACCTGTCGCCTCGTTTACCTTCTGCTGGTTGTAGATGATGGCTCCGTAGAGCGAAGCACCTCTGTTGATTTTAGCCACCATATCAACCTCCGCTTTTACGGTTCAAGTGCCTCTCCTCAAACTCGCGTGTGAGGGCGATAATCTGTTTGCTCAATACTACCAACTCCAGTGTGGCTTTCTCCAACTTGGCGACAAGGGCGAATGCCCGTTTGTCCCCGAAGTTGGCTTTCACGGCTCGCACCGTCTGGTTGTAGTTGTTGCCGATGGCTTGGAACTGATGATAGAAATTCGTCAGGCGTATGTAATAATCCATAGCCGCCTTGTCGAGTTTTACCACCTTTACTTCACGCTCGAAGATTAGAGCCTTTAGAAATTTCGATCTCTCTTTGAATCCTGATTTTTGGAATTGGATGTCGAAGTGTCCGTTCTCTTCCGATGTCAACCGGACCACATAGCGATGTATAGCTGGATCTAATTTCGGTTTCCGGCCTACACCTTTTCTTTGGTTTTTCCTGTTGTTCGTCTGCATACTTTTACATTTTATTGGTTACTAACTTCCGCTATGGATTCACGACTTTGGAGTGAATCCCTCCCCGAGCCGCAGGCGAGTGGCAAGTTTGTTTTGAGTGCCCGAAAATATTTCGGGTGCCTCAAAACACAACTTGCTATGTTCGCTTGAACATGAATTTTCCTTCGTAAAATTGGCTATCGCCGTTCCCCTCAGAGAGAAGCATCCGAAAACTCCGTTTGTCGTGCGTCCATAGACCTTCCGGGTGCAAAGTTAGACAGGTGTATTCTATTGGTAAATAGAGAGTTATATGCTATGTGATGACATATAATGACATGTGTGGTCAGAGGCTTGACGACATAGTGATTATTCCAATTTTTCGCTATTCCTTTGCGGTGTGAATGAGTGCTGAAGTGCCCTCGATAGTGCCATAATGAGCGATAGAAAGAGTGCTTGAACGATGGAGTGAGAGCCTGCTTGAAAGAGCGAGTGCACGACTGCAAGATTGAGCGAATGATGGAGTGAAAGATGGACGGCACGACAGCAATCATGCACGACTGAGCGAATGACAGATTGAGAGACCGAGTGAGTGCAAGAGTGCGAGATGGATAGATTGACCGCCAGCACGAGTGAAGCCCTTCAAGCGTTCTGCCACTCAGTCAAGAGTGAAGACATTTTTTGTATAACTAAAAATTTTTTGAGACATGAAGAAAAATCCAGTGTTCGTTGCTATGTGCAACCAGAAAGGCGGAGTCGGCAAGTCGGCTATGACGATATTGCTCGCCGGGTATTACCACTACCTTAAAGGACTTAATGTGGCTGTTGTAGATTGCGATTATCCGCAGTACAGTTTAATCCGTTTGAAAGAACGAGATATGCGTACCGTGGAGAACAGCGAGTACTTTAAGCAGCAGATGATCAACCAATGGAACCGTATCCAAAAGAAAGCCTATCCCATAGTGGGAGCTGAGGCAGAGAAAGCCCGTGATGCTGCGGACAAATTAGCCAAGGAGGGCGACTACGATTTGATTATTGTAGATCTTCCGGGTACGGTGAACTCTCGCGGAGTATTCAACACCATTGTAAATATGGATTATGTCATTACTCCGATTGCTCCGGACCGTATCGTTATGCAGAGCAGCCTTGCTTTCTCAACCACGGTCATTGACTACAGCAAGGAGCGAAAAGATGTTCCCGTCAAGGATTTCCTCTTCTTCTGGAACAAGAAGGATGGTCGTGCTTCGACCGAGGTCTTTGACACCTACAATCTTATTATGAAGAAGATGGGACTGACAGTCTTGGATACCGTTGTTCCCCACACCAACCGCTATGATAAGGAGCTGTCGCTACTGACGAAGAACTATTTCAGATGTACATTGATGCCTCCACCTGCAAAGGCTCTTAAAGGTAGCGGACTGGCAGAGTTGGCAGAAGAACTGATTGTGAAACTTAATCTGAAATAGCTATGGCAAAGAAGAAAATCGAAGTCGATGAGGATATGCTCAAGGAGATTATGGCCGGCGATATCCCCATTTTCGGGAGAACAAAGCAGAAAGAGAATGCATCGCCTCCCGCAGAGAGTAAACCTGCGGCAGTAGTAGAAACTCCAACGGAGGAGAAACCACCTGTCGCTATGCAGGAGAAAGTATCCGTAAAGCCGAAAAAGCGCAAGGAGGATTCCTGCGATTACCGCAAGATGTTCCTGACCGAAGGAACCGTGCAACATAGGCAGCAGACCTATCTAAGTCAGGAAACACATAATGCGGTACGGAGATTTCTCTCGGTTGTGGCCCCGAACATCAATATATCAAGGTATATAGACAACATCGTCAATGCTCATTTGGAGCAGTACCGTGATGAGATGGATAACCTTTTAACAAACGAAATTAATAACCTTTTAAACAACAAGTAATTATGACACACTTAATCGAAATTTTACTCATTGTATCTATCATTACATCAGTAATTATGCTTATGCTCCTTATAATATTGAAAGTAGGAGTTACAGTTACTAGCAGACCTCTGACAAAAGAGAAAATCGAGAAACTCGAAAATCGCAAGTGGTCTTGGAAACGCAAACCGAAGGTTGAAGATTCTTCTGAATCTACTATGCCGACGGAATCGTCAGAAACAGCCATTAAGCCTACAGAAGTTGTTGAATCATATGCAGAGAAAGAGCAAACAGCCATAAAGAACTTGGTAGATACTATATCAAAGGATGCAGATATTGACTCCAAATGCAGTTTCTATAGGAAGCGATTCTTGAAATGTAAGCGAATTCCTAATCGCTCTCGTGTATACATTGATAAGGAGGATTTGGATTTAATTAGGAGTCTGTTGCCTATAATTGACCCCAAGGCTACTATATCGGGATTTGTCAGCAACATTGTTGCAGACCACTTAGACAGATACAAGCCTGAGATTATCAAGATGTATAATGACGAAAGAGCAAAAATCATGTAGTTATGGAGGCAAAAATATATTTCGTAGTAAAGGTCTTGTGTGCCTTATTCATATTCTATCATCTTTGGGTATTCTTGTTCTGCCGCAAAATTTACGGTTTGTGGGACAAACTGCATAACTGGGCACGCATAGCTCGTGTTAGATTATGGAAATACCGAAAGAAACGAATGGCTGATAAAGCCAAGCGTGAAAGACGTAAGAAAATATACGGTAAGGATTTGCCTACGGATAAGCCTAAGCCAATCCAAGCAGAAATTCCTCAGAAAGTTGAAGAGAGTCCTCCCGTTGATGATGATCCGAATGAGGTAATGGGTAAATCCAACATTATCTATTATGAGGATATTAATGCTGCTCGCACAATACCCGCACATTCGTTGGAGTTGAAAGAGGTAGAACTTCCTGTGGATAAGGATGTCAACCCCGATGATGTAGAGGATAACTTTGAGCCTCAAAAGGGTTTGACCGAAGAGGACATGCAAGAGTTGATGGAGCCTGAAGGTATTTTGCCTGACCCTGATTTTGACACCTCTATGACCTATGAGGAGATGAACAATATGGTAGATGTGTTGAACTCGGATACACACTCTGATGAAAATGGTCTTCGTGCAGCTCAAACGATATTTCATAAGTTACCAGGAACTGAATTACTGCGACTCATTGAAAATGAACTTGCCGACCAGCAAAAGATTGATAGATTGCTTTTCGATTATTTGGATGAGTTCGGCAGACCTCTGCCAGAGTCCAAAAGACGAGAACGAAAAATCAAGGATTTTAATATCAAAAAGTATGTCTAACCCTAACTCTCCATAATACGCGATTTGGTTTGTTGCTACTATTTTGTTTCTTTTTCTTCATTGCTGGCACTACGATGTGAATCGTGGTGCCAGCGTTTTTATATGGTTTCCGCTATACCAATTAACGAGTAAGGCAAGTATCGTAATGCCTCGTGCATTATGATTCTTGCCTTACTATATTTAGATTATTACAAGCTGATAGTGAATGTTTATGGGCTAATTACTTTAATCCTTAAGACAGCCAAGAGGAATTACCTTAACACCATCTTCGCGAGTATAGGCAATTTCACCACCAGTCAATACAATGAGGAGGTCTGGTTCTCGAAGAGGCATTTGTTTCTCTGTTTCATTCTTCTCACGAATTAATTTTTGCATCTCAAGCAAATGCGTTGCACCTTCATCAATGTCTCTACTGCCAAGTTTACATTCAATCAGTGCATATCGCTGATCATCAAGATGTAAAACTATATCTGCTTCAAGTCCATACCTATCATGGTAATAAGACACTTTACCTCCCATAGATTGAGAATAGACCTTTAAGTCGCGAATACACATACACTCAAATACGAATCCAAATGTCTTTAAGTCCAATTCAAGAGTTTTAGGAGATGCACCCATAGCTGCAACGGCAATAGACGGATCTATAAAGCATCTTTTTTTACTTGATCTTATTGCAGATGCAGAACGAATAGCAGGACACCAGGCTTCAATATCTTCTATTACAAATAAACGCTTTAATGCATCAACATACTCATCGAAAGTGGATTGCGCTGTTGTTTCCATTTCCGCTTTTACATCTTCCAACATTGCAGATTTCTTTGCCAAAGTGCATAGATTTCGAGCATAAGAACGTAATATCAGTCTAGCTAATTCTGGGTTACGTTGTACATCGTCTATACTAGAGATGTCCTCATTACAAACCTTGTTTAGATAGTCTTTTGCTATAAGCAGTTTGGCTTTATCACTTGTTACACTCAAGGAATCAGGCCAACCACCTCTACAAGCCACCATAATCAGTTCTTCAATAGAAAGTTTGGATGTAACACCGTCAATATCTAAATCTTTATTATCAAACAACTCAAGAAAAGATATCTCACCTGAAGATTCTGTTGACTCATACAGACTCATTGGATACATTGTCATTGTGGAAATTCTACCGGTTCCTGTATGCATTCTTCTTTCCTCTTCTGGTGTATCCTTTTCGTTCTTTTTCTTTATAACGGTAGAACCGGTAAGAATAAACTGACCTTTAAGTTTCCTTTGGTCAACAGTTGTTCTTACAGCATCCCAAAGTATTGGAGCATCTTGCCATTCATCAATAAGTCTTGGTGTTTCACCTTTCAAAAGTATAGACGGTTTTGTCCTGATTGTAGCTAAATAGCCTGCTCGCTTATCCGGATCCTGCAATTTAACTACACTCTTTGCTTGTCTTTCTGCTGTTGTAGTCTTTCCACACCATTTTGGTCCATTGATTTGTACTGCACCAAAAGCCTCTAATCTCAAGGATAGTTCCTCGTCTGCTATTCTTTTTAAATAATCCATATCAGAACTTGATTTTAATTTGTGCAAAAATAGCAATTCTTTTTTTATCTCGCAACATATCCTGTGTTTTTGTGGTATTTTACCCTTTGAATTTGTGATGTATTACACTTTATTTTTGTGGCAACTTATCCTTTGTTTTTGCGGTAAAAGTAGCAACGGTTTGTACCATATAAACACTCTTTTTGCCCCTCCAAAACACCCTTGCTATGACATCTGATGACACGTTATGACGTGTATAGACCGATTTGAAAATCAATGGATTAAGTGCTATATATTCGCAGTCGAAATCACTTTTTGTATAACTAAAAAACATTTCGACGTATGAAGAAAAAAGTATTATTCGCA
>JBGVEC010000050.1:0-26249 GCA_045119815.1 Paludibacteraceae bacterium
GCCTAAGGACCCAACCGTAGCTTTCGCTCACCCAGCGGACGCTCCTTACCATAGCGTTTGTACCATCGGTACCCACGACATGAACCCTGTTCGTGCTTGGTGGGAGGAGGACCGCCAAGTCACTCAGAAGTTCTACAACGAACAGATGGGCTGGTGGGGTGAAGCTCCACAGGAGATGTCACCAGAAATTGCCGAATTCATCGTTAATCAGCACATGTATAGCCCAGCAATGTGGGTGATTCTCCCATTGCAAGACTGGTTTGCTATTGATGGTGATATTCGTTTGGCTGACCAACACGCTGAGCGTATCAACCTACCTTCTAACCCAGAGCATTTCTGGAACTACCGCATGCACCTCACCCTCGAGGACTTGCTCAAGAAGGACGCTTTCAACGCTCACGTAAAATCCCTCACCCAAGTGCGTTAATCTTTAGCTAATAAGAATCAATAATCTTCCACAAGCGCAGTCCACAAGCTGCGCTTGTTCTTTTTTCTTTTTTTGTTATCCCGAATACTATTCGGGTATTCTCGCCTCTAAACTCTAAACTGTAGCGCCTTCGGCGCGTCCTCTAAACTGCGCTGCAAGCGCCCGCCTTTATACTCTACATCCTACACTTTACACCCCAAAAAAATCGCATAGCCCTTGTGCATATGCGATTTTTTTCGTACCTTTGCACTCAATAATTGTAACATTAACACTAACACCCAATTTATTATGACTAAGAAAATCGTTGTTTTTACTGGAGCAGGCGTATCCGCAGAGAGTGGATTAGGTACTTTTCGTGGTTCTGACGGCATGTGGGACCGCTATCGTATAGAAGATGTATGTACCCACGATGCATGGCTCAACAATCCCCAACTTTGTGTAGAGTTCTACAACATGCGTCGCCGCGAAGCCCTCGCAGCCCAACCCAATGCAGCCCATCATGCTATTGCACGCCTACAAGAAGTCTTCCCTGACACTCAAGTCATCACCCAAAACATCGACAACCTCCACGAGCGTGCGGGTAGTTACAATGTCATCCACCTACACGGCGAAATCACCAAGCTTCGCTCTGAAACTAACCAACTAGCCACCATCGACCTGGACGGTTGGGAGCAACACTATGGCGACCGCCATCCCGACGGCTCACTCCTGCGCCCTTATGTGGTGTTCTTTGGCGAAGATGTGCCGTATTTCCCTTTGGCTTGCGAAGTGGCTAGCCAAGCGGACATCCTTATCGTGGTAGGTACTTCACTCAATGTCTATCCCGCAGCATTTTTATTGCAATATGCACCATCTTCGGCAGAGATTTATGTGATTGACCCTAACACGCCCGAACTTGGCATCTACCGCCACCGCGCCCACCACATCCAGAAAAATGCTACCATCGGTGTACCCGAACTCGTGAATAAACTGATTCTTATTCATCCATAATACATCGGTAATATATCCATAATATACCTATTTTTATCAAAATTTCTGCCAAGTGAATAGTTTGGCACGCTATTTGATACAATCATATACGCAAACATGGCAAGCAGACTAACGAGAGGATGTTGCCATTAACCTAAACCTAACTATAAAATTTATTGTTATTATGTTACCTACTATCAAAAGGCAAAACAACTGGTTGCCAACCATTTTCAACGATTTCTTCAACGACGATTGGTTCCCTATGCGTAGCATGGCGGCTAATACACCTGCCATCAATGTCAAGGAAAACGACAAGGCATTTCTTGTGGAAATAGCCGCTCCGGGCATGACCAAGGACGACTTTAGAGTACACGTCAACGACCAAGATCAATTGGTGATTTCCGTGGAGAAAAAACACGAGAACAAAGAAGAGGACAAGAACTCCAAGTATCTTCGTCGCGAGTTCAACTACATGCGCTTTGAACAAGCGCTCCAACTACCCGAACATGTGGACAAAGCGGCCATCACAGCCAAAGCATGCAGCGGAGTATTACACATCGAACTGCCTAAACTAACCACCATGCCCGAGAAAAAACCGACTCGCATCATAGAGATTCAATAACCTATAGACTCCCTTAAAGGGAGGTCTACGCAAAGAGTTTTTCATCATGGATAAGGTACACGAGAGTGTATCTTATCTTTTTTTTAGCACAAATAGATTAAAAATCTATTATTTTTTTTGTAAAAATACTCGTTTCATTTGCGTATGTGCATAAATTGTAGTACCTTTGTGCCAAATTTGCGCCATATGCACACAAAAACAAAAACACCATGAATAAAAAAATTTTTCTTACCCTTTTTGCAACCTTGTTCTTTTTATCTATCTTTGCAGAACAACCCAAGCACGAATTTCGTGCTACTTGGTTAGCCACCGTAGCTGGTATCGATTGGCCTACAACCAAAGCTACATCTGATAGCAAGCGCGAACAACAAAAGCAAGAACTCATTGATATCTTAGACAAGATGAAAGCCGGCAATATGAATGCCGTTTGCATGCAAGTACGCTCACTTTGCGATGCGATGTATGTGTCTTCCTACGAGCCTTGGTCTATAGCATTGACCGGCACTCGTGGCAAAGATCCAGGTTATGACCCTCTTCAATTTGCGATAGACGAAGCACATAAGCGTGGTATGGAATTACACGTTTGGGTGAACCCATTTCGTGCATCAACGGGTTCATTATCAAGTTCTGATGTGATGTGGAGCAACGCAGGAGACTGGCTCATCAAGTACAACAATGACTCCTTCTCTGGATATATCATTGACCCTGGTTATCCCGAATCACGTGCATATGTCGTAAAAGTCCTTATGGAAATCGTCAACAAATACGATATTGATGGTATGGTAATGGACGACTACTTCTACGCATACGGCGGAACCACCAGCGAAGATGCCAAAGCGCAAGCAAAACATTATAATCCTTCAGATGTGATTGATGTGAATGGTAATGGAAACACGCTGGACGACTGGCGCCGCAGCAATGTGGACAAAGTGATTAAAGCTACATACGATAGTATTCAAGCCGTCAAACCATGGGTGCGCTTTGGTATGGGACCTGGTGGTATATGGACCATTGATAATGGCGCAGCTCGCGCATATGGTATCAAACTGCCAGCAGGAATCACTGGAGGCGATATCTACAATAATCTATATTGCAACACCGTAGAATGGGTGAAAGGTGGCTATGTGGACTATGTCAATCCACAAATCTACTGGTCCACCCAAGTAGCAGCGCAAGACTTTGATGTGCTCTGCGAGTGGTGGGCTAAAAGTGTATGTGAGCATTTCTCAGACCAATTACCCGACGGTAAGCGCGTACATTTCTTCCCTTCTACCGCTGCCTATAAGGTGTATAATGGTTCTACCGGATTTGAGGATGGAGTTAAAGAGATGGAGCGCCAGATGGACGCTACCCGCACATACCTATCATCTGGCTACGCAGGTGCCGTTCACTACAATACCACCTCGTATCTAAAGATGTACGAAGATTTAGCTCAATCGCACTATATCTATGAGGCACTCACTCCACCTATGGAATGGAAAGTGCAAGATAGCCTAGCTGCACCTAGCAACCTCAAACTATCTGGTACAACCCTCACATGGTCACACCCTACCGAGACACGTTTCACCGTATACGCCTACCCAAAAGGTACTGGCGTGAAAACCGCAACTCGCAATCCGCTCTATCTGCAAGGCGTAGTATATGGCAACTCATTTAACACGAGCGCTCTTGGTTCACTCACCAATACGACTATCGCAATCTATACCTACGACCGCTATGGCGTAGAGCATGGTGTGGCACTCTACAACGCAGATCCAAATGCTACCGAAGAACCTGAACCAGAGAATCCTGATCCTGGCACAGACCCTAATCCAGAACCAAACCCTGAACCAACCATAGATATCACATGGGTGCTCAATGGCGGACAACTACCTACTGTAGAAGTACCTACCAACCAACAATTGTGGGATGAGTTCAAAGCCGACTTTGACGAGTTCTACTCAGCTATCTATCCTAATTATCAAATCCAAGATTACCCTATCCATGCCGTGCTAGAGCTCACATGGCCTAAATGGTCAGACAACTGCTTTGTGACCGAGTTCATCACCCAGCACCCAGATTGGATTTGGCTAGGCGAATATATTCAGTCCGTATATGGTAAGATCACAGATGTTAAGATATGGCGATACAACCTCTATGCGTTCTTCAACGCAACCGATGAGGTACGCTACGAAAGTGGACAAGTGATCAATGTTAGCTGTGGCGATTTCATCGAAGCCGGTCTACCATCTGCATGGGGACCAGCTTACCAAGCGGCTAAAGGTATGATTACACTACCTACACAAGTAACTGCCGAATATACCCTTCCTACTAACCTCACTCACCCAGAGGGACATCCATTCCTAGGATGGTGGGATAATGCCACTTTCGCAGGCGAGCAACTCTACTCCATCCCAGCATATTGGAAAGGTACACTATACGCCAATTGGGAAGGATGGAGCCCTTCCACCTCTATCGAAAACATCAATTGGAACCAACCAATAGATATATACGACATTATGGGTAGAAAGATAGAAGGTAATATCTATTCTATCAAAGGTCATGTAATCATCGTAAAACAAGGAAACAATATATACAAACTTATCAAACAATAAATTAACACATGAAAAAGATTCTTCTTTTCCTTTTCACATTGGCAGTTGGCATTAGCACTCTGTATGCCAATCCAAAGCACGAGTTCCGTGCATCTTGGATGACAACAGGTTATGGTATTGACTGGCCAAAAGCAAAAACAGCAGATGCTCAAAAGACGGAATTACAGCAAAAATTAAATGCATTGGTGGCCGGTAACCACAATGCCGTATGCTTGCAAGTTCGCTCATTCTGCGACGCTATCTACAAATCATCTTACGAGCCATGGGCAGACTGCTTGACCGGTACTCGTGGTCAAGATCCAGGTTATGACCCATTGGCATTTGCCATTGAAGAGGCACACAAACGTGGTCTAGAGTTGCACGTATGGGTGAACCCATTCCGCGTAACACCATCTGGTACATTAAGCACAGATGACCCTGTATGGAAAAACGCAGGACAATGGATCATCAAGTACAATAACTCATCTTTCTCCGGTCAAATCATCGACCCGGGTTATCCTGAGGCACGTGATTATGTACATAAAGTATTCATGGAGATTGTCAACAACTACGATATCGACGGCATCTTGATGGATGACTATTTCTATGCATATGGCGGTACCTACTCAGAGGATGCAGACTCCAAAAACAAATATTGCTATGCATGGAAACAAAATACCACTAAGTATGATAACGATGGGGATAATGACTACACAGATGACTGGCGCCGCGCTAATGTAGACTCTGTGGTACATAGACTCTATCGCGACCTTCAAAAAACCAAACCATGGGTGCGCTTTGGTATGGGAACACCTGGTAACTGGAGTAACAAACCTAGAGCAGCTTCATACTATGGTATCAATTTGCCAGCTACTACCGCAATGGAGTCTTATGACGCATTGTATTGCAACCCAGTAGAATGGGCTAAACAAGGTTGGGTAGACTACCTCAACCCACAAGTTTACTGGTCCACAACCGCTAAAAAAGGTGACTATGATATCCTTACTCCATGGTGGGCTAAAAAAGTGTGCGAGAACTTCTCTAACAAGTTGCCTAATGGTCAAAAAGTGCACTTCTTTGCTTCACAAGGTGCTTGCTATGTATACGATAATGACGGTATGGAAGGATACAACGATGGTGTAGCGGAGATTCAACGCCAGATAGATGTCAACCGTGCTAACTTGTCATCAGGTTATACCGGTTCGGTATTATTCAGCACCTCATCTGCTATCTTGATGCGTAACGAGTTGCGCGAGTCACACTTTAAATACAAAGCTCTTCCACCAGCCATGGATTGGAAATCTAAAACCAAATTGGCTGCTCCTACTAATATTAAGGTAAAAGATACAGTAATGACTTGGGAACACCCTACTGCAGAACGTTTTACCATATACATTTATCCACGCGGGAGCAAAGGTATTGCAGCCAAGGACAATGCCGCAGCTGCTACCGTTCCTACTCAAGAGGAGTTGTGGACTAGCTACAAGACCGCAGCAGGGTTGAGCGGATTGGGCACCTTGGCTGAGATCAAAACAGGCGATATGGTGGCCTCATGCAAAACTATTTGCACCAAACTCAATGCTACTGAGGTACAAAAAGCTTTCAGCAATTCAAACTGGACATGGCTGAAGAATTATATCGCTAAAGTACAAAACGCTCAAAAGGGCAATACTGTAGCTACTAGCTCCGTTCCTGAATTGACGGACGACTTAACTGCAGCTACATGGCGTTATGCTATCGCAGCTTTCTTCCTCCAAACACAATACACCGCTTGGCCATATTCAGCTGACTTCACTACAGCTGGTCAACCATCTGCATGGGGACCTGCATATCTAGGCGAGGACACAAGCGATAATGGTGGCAACACCAACCAACCAGAAACCTATAATACTCCTGCTCCAGAGTACTTGAAGACTGTTGTATACGGTAAGAGCTGCCGCATGGATGGCTGGGGTGACCTTAGCACAAAGACTGTCGCTATCTACAGTTATGACCGATATGGAGTGGAGCATGCTGCTGCATACTACGAGGGCAATGAGGTATATGAACCTAAGGTGGCTATCTATTGGGAATTGGATGGCGGTACGGTGGATGTAGATCTGCCTACCTATGTAACTGAGCGTTATGTATTGCCTATCCCTCATAAACAAGGTTATGACTTTGAGGGCTGGCGTAGTGTAAAAACTATTCGTGGACAAAAGTTAACAGAGATTCCTGCAGGATGGGAAGGTACTTTGTACGCGTTCTGGAAAAAGAACTCTTCTGCAGTGGAGGATATCCAATTCAACGGATCAATCGAAGTGTACGACATCATGGGTCGCTATGTAGGCAATGAGTTGCCAACCGACCAACACGGCGTATTCATCATTATTCAAGGCAAAAACAAAGCGAAGGTGGTGCTTTAATCTTTGCGAGGGACTACTAGATGGACTAGATATACTAGAAGTTCTAGATGGTATAAAAAATGAGACTATCGAAAGGTAGTCTCATTTTTGTATAGTTAACACAATGGGCAGATGGTCTGAATAACCATCATTATACCTATACCCAATATAAGTACGATGAGGTTTGTAGTCGAGGTATTTGGTATCTTCTTCCAATAACCATGGCGGAGAAAAGATCGTAGCAGTCGATTGGGTGACAAGCGCGGAAGATACATAAAACTGATCGAGACAAGTCCAAATACCTTGGTATTTATGTGTACCTTGTCCCGTTTTTTGGATAGGAAGCATGAGATTAGTCATCCCCGTCAGATCATCTTGGGCAGGAGTATTCATGTCTCCCATAACCACAATATTAGCACTCGGATGAAGCAAGAGAATACTATCTATCTGGGATTGAAGAAGCGATTTGGCATGCTGGCGTTTCCAGTCCGTATTCGCTGCACCACCCAACTGAGAGGGCAAGTGACACATCATCACATGAACGGTATCGCGCTGCTCATACAAAGCCGACACATATAGTATATCGCGCGTATAATCACCCTCCAAAGACAAAGATAGAGTGCGGCTATGGAGAATGCTTACTCGGGTGGAATCGTACAAAAGTGCCACATCTACCCCTCGTTCGTCCGGACTATCATAGTGCACATATTTATAATGAAACCGACTAAGTTCATAGCATAAATTACGGAGACAGCGCGCATTCTCCACCTCGCATAATCCCACTAGAGGAATACTCTCCCAACCTGCAATATTCACCAAGACCTGAGCGATACGATCGATTTTTGTTTGATACCGATGATAAGTCCAATGGTGCATACCATCAGGCAGAAAAGAGGAGTCATTCTTGAGCGTATCATGCTTCGTATCAAAGAGATTCTCCACATTGTAGGACACAATACGCAAGGAAGACTTCTCCGCTAGGATCGGCAGAGAAAAGATGAGAGATAGAAAAATGATATAGATTATTCTATACATTGGGTAGCAGCTTGCGCCTTACGAGCTAGCGCCTCCTGTTGGCGTTGGTATTGTGCCTCCTTCTCAGCTTGTTTAAGCGCCTCTACTTGCTTCTTAGTGAGCGGTTTAGTCTGCTGCAAACTCAAATAAATAAGCAACGTTGCCCATGCATCGGTTGAGGCATAGCGCGCTTGCTCAGGGGTGAGATGAGAGTTCTCCCAATTGGTCAACTGTTGTGCCTTGCTAATTTTTTGACCAAACACAATAGCAAATATCTTCTGCAAGCCCAACTCCATGATACCATACTTGCAGACGATAGACTGTAGGTCAATGCAGTTAGCAGGCTTAAAATCGCGACGACGACGCAGTCCATTAATGTCATCCTTAAAGGCCAAACCCACCTTACAAATAGCTGGATTGGCAAAGATTTGTGCGATTTCAACGGGCAAACCGACATGAGTAAGACGGAAAAGATAGCAACGCTCTTGGGTAGAAATCTGCACCAACGCAGTAGGATAATGGACTCCACGCTTGAAGGATGGTCTTGCCTCTGTATCCACACCCAATATAGTAAACTGATTGAGGTATGCCGCAGCATCCGCTACTTGCTCGGGACGATCTACCACAATAACTTCACCCTCAAAATAAGTGAGAGGCAGTTCTTGGATTGCATTCTTAGCAATATGGGCAGGAAAAGTATTGGGTTGCAGATTACTCATCGTTACTCAAAGATAAAGCATGTAATGGACGAAGTACATTGAGCAATTTTTGGCCCCAATGTTGCTCAAAAGCCTCTAGGCAAGCCACCAAGGCATCATTCATAACACTTTCGTTTTGGGTTTGGTAGTTGCAAGCGAGGTCTTTCATCTCTTGGTAAATGTCTGCAATATTCTCCGAAATGAAGGCCGTGATAGGTTCATCAGAATAGAGCATATCTTCCATATAAACCTCTAGATAGGTATCGTCTGTACCTAATATCTGAGCTATTGACTGACGCACATCCTCATATTCTTGCTCGGTAACAAACTGCTCGATATAACCATCCAACTCCAACTCTGATTTGGGCACCAAACGCGCTTTGAGATAGAGCAATGGTAAGATACTCAATATCTTATCCAAAAAATCCTCTCTCTCATATTCTGCCACTTTTTCTAGATATATGCATAGTTGTACTGCCACGGTTACAAACTCAATGGCAGGCTGCTGATAGACAAAATGTGTGTGAGAGTTTTCCATATTAACCTAATTTTTTGCAAAGGTACGACAAAAAATGCACATACGCAAGTAAGCGAGTACTTTTTGTGGAAAAATAGATAGACCTATCTATCTCATAGCACCATCAATACCCATAGGAAGCTTGCTTACAGATGGGTGTTGGTGGGGATATGATAAGGTGTCAACCGTATTTTTCTACAAAAAGTAGGAGCGTAGCGAGAGTATGGGCTGCATAGTGCGAATGTAGCTACGGGGGAATTGGCTTTGATTGTGATGGCATTTTGAGCGGATGAATCAAAGCCAAGGCAGATGTCCGAAAGTACAACAAAAAATGCACATACGCAAGTAAAATAGAATGAATATTTGCAAGTATCAAAAAAAAATAGTACTTTTGCATAATTTTAGTAAACTAATATCATATGAAAGTTATCAATCTATCCGAGCAACCTTCTTTGCTCAATCAGTACCTCAAAGAAATGCGTTCTGTAGATATTCAGAAAGATAGCATGCGTTTTCGCCGTAATATCGAGCGTATTGGCGAGATTATGGCCATTGAGATTAGCAAACAACTGACTTATGCCGTCGAGCAAGTACAGACACCATTAGCCATAGCGGAAGTAGAAGTTCCTCAGGACAAAGTAGTACTAGGAACCATTTTGCGTGCTGGATTGCCATTGCATCAAGGATTCTTGAACATGTTTGACCATGCTGAAAATGCCTTTGTAAGTGCCTACCGCAAGGAGGAAGCAGACGAAAATGGTAATGTACAACTAGAAATAGTATCCGAATACCTGGCTGCACCTTCTCTGGAAAACAAGACGCTCATATTGGTGGACCCTATGTTGGCAACGGGTATGTCGATGGAAATCGCATACAAAGCTCTCTTGACTCACGGACAACCATCTTCCACACACTTGGTATGCGCTTTTGCCACACCTCAGGCTATTGAACACTTGCAAACCACTATGCCACAGGATTGCACACTATGGTGCGCCGTCATTGACCCTGTTCTCAATCCTCACAAATATATTGTCCCTGGTTTAGGAGACGCAGGCGACTTGTGCTTTGGAGGCAAACTATAAACCACTACTTATGCGATGGATTCGAGGATATTGGAAGACTCTGGTAGTTTGCATAGGGATTCTCTATGTGAGTCTAGTACGTGATCCTGGAATCAGTTTGCCCACCTTCGTAGGAGCGGATAAATGGGTACATGCTCTGATGTACGCCATACTAGGAGGCACGCTCTGCTGGGAGAGTTTATCCATGAAGATAAGTGGTTGGAGATTATACCTCACAACACTAGTGCTACCTATGCTGTATGGAGGAGCAATCGAAGTGATACAAGAGCAATGGTTTGCTCCTCGTAGTGGCGAATGGATGGATTGGGGTGCAGATTGCGCTGGAGTGATCATTGGCGTAACGACCATATGGATAATCAATCGACTACACAAAAAAATATGCGTGAAGAATGGTTAAATAGAATAGCACTCACTTGGGCCAACAAGACTCGCCCAAGACAAGTGCGTGCACTATTGGATCGCTATGGCAGCGCCACAGAAGTGGTAGCCCGTTTTGGTGAGATGGTCAACCACGAAGCCAAGGAACATGCACGCAAAGAACTCGATTTCATCGAGAAACACAATATCGCTACGTATTTTTACAAGGACACCAATTACCCCTACCGTCTAGCCAATTGCGTAGATGCTCCTATCATGCTCTATGCCAAAGGAAATGTCAATCTAGACAACAAACATATGCTCAGCATCGTAGGCACACGCACGCCCTCCGAACGCGGCAAAGACTGGTGCAGACGGTTGGTGCTGGACTTAGCAGCCCAAGTGCCCGATTTGACGATTGTGAGCGGACTAGCATATGGTATAGATGTGGTAGCTCATAGAGCAGCAATAGAGGCAGGTATCCCAACGATTATTGTTCCGGCTCATGGTTTGGATAGGATTTATCCCGCCGCACATCGCCATGTAGCTGTTCAGTCCCTAGATAAAGGCGGCATCGTTACGGAATATACCTGTGGTACAGAACCTGAGCGATTTAATTTTGTGGCACGCAACCGAATAGTAGCAGGACTATCGGATGCGGTAGTCATCGTTGAGTCCAAACGCAAAGGCGGTTCGCTGATCACAGCAGACATGGCGGTGGATTATGGACGAGATGTCTTTGCGCTACCAGGACGTGTGGACGACGAGTGTAGCGCTGGCTGCAACGATCTCATCAAGCGCAACAAAGCGCATTTGATAGAGCATGCGGAAGATTTGATCAAGAATATGCAATGGGAGAAACAAACGGCACAAGCCATACAAACCCAAATGGTAGAACTCCTACACAATTTGAGTGAACCGCAACAAAAATTGTATGACTTACTGCGGGAGGCAGAAGAAGGATTGCATATAAACCAACTCGTGATGGAGACCCAGATAGGGTACAATATTGTATCAGCCGAATTGGTTATGATGGAACTACAAGATGTGGTCAAATCTATGCCAGGAGGTATGTGGCGTGTGAAAAATTAAGGTTTTGCTTGCATATTTCAAAAAAAAGTGCTACCTTTGCAGCGCTTTTAAAAAACGAAACATTAAATATCGATATAAACATGGATACATTACTTAAAAATCTAGGTGCGATTTTGGTATTGCTCGGCGTTGTATGCTTGGCTGTTTACTATTTCGGAGTACAAGTTAACGGACTTCTCGTAGCAGCATTGGTGCTCCAAGTAGGTGGTCTGTTTGCACACGTTATCTTGAATAAACGCTACCAATAAGCCATTAGGAATCTCTCCTTTTTAGGCTAACTGTCTTAGACCGTCAAAAAGCTATGGCTGAACAAAACGACTCTGTTAAACAACATTTGACGGGCATGTACCAAGACTGGTTCTTGGACTATGCTTCGTATGTGATATTAGAGCGTGCCGTCCCCGCAATCGAGGATGGTCTAAAGCCTGTGCAACGTCGTATTCTACATGCGATGAAGGCGGTTGATGACGGTAAACTCAACAAAGTAGCCAATCTCGTAGGTCAAACAATGCAGTATCACCCTCATGGTGATGCTAGTATCGGAGATGCCTTGGTTCAATTGGGACAAAAGAACTTACTAATTGATTGCCAAGGAAACTGGGGTAACGTACTCACAGGAGACGGTGCAGCAGCGCCTCGTTACATAGAGGCACGATTGAGCAAGTTTGCGCTAGAAACCGTCTTCAACCCCAAGACTACCCATTGGATGATGTCCTATGATGGTCGCAAGAAAGAGCCTATCCATTTGCCCGTTAAGTTCCCACTCTTGTTGGCACAAGGCGTAGAAGGTATCGCGGTGGGTCTTAACTCTAAAATCCTACCTCATAACTTCTGCGAGATCTGCGATGCAGCCTTAGCGCATCTACGTGGCGAGGAGTTCCAACTCTATCCAGATTTTCCTACTGGTGGCGAGATTGATGTCAGCAAGTACAACGATGGTGAGCGAGGTGGTGCGATTCGTATTCGTGCTAAAATCCAAAAGTCCGATGACAACAAAACTCTGATAATCACAGAGATCCCATACGGAACAACTACATCCAAGATCATTGAGACCATCACCCGTGCCGTACAAAAAGGCAAAATCAAAATCCGCAAGGTAGATGATTTCACCGCCGAAGAAGCGCGTATCGAAGTACAATTGGCTCCAGGTAGTTCGTCTGACAAAACCATCGACGCACTATACGCCTTTACCGATTGCGAAATCAATATCTCGCCTAACTGCTGCGTGGTGCAAGACAAGAAACCTGTCTTCACAAGTGTAAGCGAGTTGTTGCGTATGTCGGTAGAACATACCAAGTCCCTGCTCAAATGGGAGTTAGAAATCCTGAAGGGCGAGCTAGAGGAGCAGTACTTCTTCACATCGCTGGAGAAAATCTTTATTGAGAATCGTATATACAAGGAAGAGGGTTATGAGAACGCCCCTGACAAGGAGAAGCTTATCGCGTTTGTGGACAAAGCCCTAGAGCCTTGGAAACCCAAACTCGTGCGCGAAGTACGCCGCGAGGATATAGAGCGACTCTTTGAGATTCGAATGATTCGTATCACTCGTTTCGACGCAAAGAAAGCGGACGAGTTGATGAAGGATCTTGAGAAAAAGATCAAAGCCACCATCAAGAATCTCAAGAATCTAACCAACTATACATGTGATTGGTTTAGCTCGCTCAAAGAGAAGTACGGAGCTAAATACCCACGCCGTACAGAAGTTCGCAACTTCGCCAACATCAATATCAAGACTGTCGTAGAGGCCAACGAGAAGTTGTATATCAACCGCGAAGATGGCTTCATAGGCACATCCCTTAAGAAGGACGAGTTCCTCTTCAACTGCTCTAATATCGACGATATCATCATCTTCCACAAGGATGGCAAATACAAGATCGTCAAGGTAGCAGACAAGATCTATGTCGGCAAAGATATCCTTCATATTGACATCTACCGCAAAAATGACCATCGTACTATTTACAATGCTATTTATCGCGATGGAAAGGGCGGAATATACTATATGAAGCGCTTTGCTGTGACTGGTATCGCACGCGACAAAGAGTATGATCTCACCCAAGGCAAACCAGGCTCACGTGTCATGTATTTCACAGCTAACCCTAATGGCGAAGCAGAGATTATACGCGTAGCCCTCAAACCTGCCCTACACCTCAAGAAACTTGAGGTCATCAAGGACCTTAGCGAACTGGCCATCAAGAGCCGCACAGCACGCGGTAACGTGCTGACCAAATACGATGTCAAGTCTATCACCCTCAAGCAAAAAGGTCACTCCACTCTAGGCGGACGCAAAGTGTGGTTCGATCCCGATGTCTTGCGCCTCAATTATGACGGACAAGGTATGTATTTGGGCGAATTTGTGGAGGACGATCGTATCTTGGTTATCACCACCACAGGTGATTACTATACCACCAACTTCGATCTAACCGCTCACTTCGACCAAAACTTCTGGCGCATTGAGAAGTTCAACCGCGACAAAGTATGGTCACTAGCTATGTGGAATGCTGATTTGGGCTATTATTATGGCAAACGCTTCCAACTAGATGCACAACTCAAATCGCAAAACATGCTAGGCGAGAACGCAGATAACAAGATGACCATCTTGACCGACCGCGAGGAAGCCACCTTCCAACTGACCTTCGTGGATGAGACCAAAGCGACTATGGAGGTACTTATGTCCGATTTCATCGAGGTCAAATCGCCTAAAGCCAAAGGTAAACGCTTTGCTACGTGGGAAGTAGCTAAGATAGAGGATATCACTCCTGAGCCAGAGCCAGAACCAGAGCCAGAGGAAGAAGAGGTAGAAGGCGAGATTGAGGATACAAACGAGGGCAATAAGGGCAATGCAACTCCAGTAGTAGATGTACCATTCACCATCAGCAACGAAGTGCCTGAAGACAGTAAACCAGTAGATGAACAACTGAGTTTGTTCTAGAGATACCAAAAAGACTGCTCCGAAAAGCAGTCTTTTTTTGTATCTAGCGGCTCCGCCGCATGAAACATTAGAACCCTTTAAACTCTTCAACTGTTAGAACAGTACCGCAGGTACGCTTAAAACAGCCCGAAGGGCGAGTTTTGGCACAGTATTTGTATAAGAGAATACGGTTATGCACAAATACACCTTATTATATATAGTACTTTGGCTGGGCGGACTAGCCAGCATATGCGCCAAACCAAAGAATACGATTCCAGACTCGCTACAGGTGCTTCACTTTGAAGTCAATGGCGTTCACTTTGATATGCAGCGCGTAGAAGGAGGCGTGTTCATGATGGGCGGTACACGCGAGCAACATCGCGAGCGTATTTCTACCGATCTTCCTACGCATACCGTTGCCTTAGATGCTTATTATATCGCTCCTACCGAAGTGACCCAAGCACTGTGGAAAGCTATCATGCCAGAGTGGGAATTCATAGAGGAGATGTATCTTCCTAATTTCCCTATTTGTTATATTAGTTGGAATGACTGCCAAGAGTTTGTCCGCAGATTAGACAGCATCACGGGTATGCCATTTCGATTGCCCACAGAAGCAGAATGGGAGTTTGCTGCACGTGGAGGCAACAAGAGCCAGGGATTTCGATTTGCAGGAGGTAATATAGTAGATAGCGTCAGTTGGGGATTGAGCAATGCGGGTTTCCGCACCCACGAGGTGAAACAAAAACAACCCAACGAGTTAGGTTTGTACGATATGACAGGCAATGTCAGCGAATGGTGCTCCGATTGGTATGCGCCTTATCATCTTGGTACCGAACCTAATCCACAGGGACCCACGACTGGCCAGGAAAAGATCATGCGAGGCAGCAGTTATAGCAACTGCTTAGAGAATAGCTATATCTCCCATCGCTATATGGCTGCTCCTACGGAAGCGACCAACTACTGCGGAATGCGTCTTGCATTAACGCTTCCTAACGAACCCACCCTCCAAGTCAAAGAAGAACCGGAGCTAGTGAAGAAAATTAAGATCAAGAATATCCGCATCAAAATGGTCTATGTTGATACGCAGGAACCCTATTATATATCCGAAGAACCTGTTAGTTGGCGTCTATGGAACAAAGCCATGAACCTCCCAAACGACAACCAATGGTCGCAAGCGGTAGTGGATAAGACGGATAGCGAATGGAATCAGTTCTTAGAGAAAAGCCGACGCCATACACACGAGGCGTTGCTCTTTGCTTCACCCGAAGAGGTAGCACGGGCAATAGAGTTAGGTATCACACAAGAGCCTAAACTCAAAAAAGCCAAACAACGCCGTTGGGAGAAGGATACCCAAAGCATTCAACGCCATCGTAGAACAGCCCAGAAAGCACAAAAATGGGCAGACCTGATAGGTGTCCGCATTAAAACAACCGACGATCCTACTCTTAGACTCTATTCTCCAGAGCAGCAAAACGACCAACCACGATGGCTCGTGATCAAGAAGAAGTAATACAAAAAAAGACTGCCCAACGGCAGTCTTTTTCTGTATCTGGTTAACAGGGTTTTTAAGGGTAAATGGTTCCCACTGATAACACTGATTTACACTGATGTATCTAGAATCCGTGTCGATCCGCGAGATCCGTGGGGGAAGATTATCTTACCTTTAGAACAGCACCGAAGGTGCGACTAAAACAGCCCGCAGGGCGATAGAACCCTTTCAACCAAACGCTAAACCAGTTTAGCGTTTATAGTTCTCCCACTTGGTGTTACGCATGTCGCCAGACTTGAGGAACTCCTCGTGCATAGCCAATGCGCAGCTCAAGGTGTGAGGGGTATGAGCGGTCTTAGACATCTCCAAGTACTCGTTCAACAATGGGCGGTATTGTGGATCCACACAGTTGTTGATGATCTCGTGCGCACGTTGGATTGGGCTCTTACCACGCAAGTCAGCAATACCGTGCTCGGTGATGATGATCTTCACAGAGTGCTCGCTGTGGTCGTGGTGGCTAACCATTGGCGCAAAAGCCGAGATAGCACCACCCTTAGCGGTAGATGGAGTAGTATAGATGCTGATATATGCGTTACGAGTAAAGTCGCCTGAACCACCGATACCGTTCATCATCTTGGTACCGCAAACGTGAGTAGAGTTGATGTTACCGAAGATATCTGCCTCGAGAGCTGTGTTGATGGTGATAAGACCCAAACGACGAGCTACCTCAGGGTTGTTAGAGATCTCTTGTGGACGGAGAACGAGTTTATCACGGAAGAAATCGAGGTTGTCGAGGATCTCTTGGAGCTTATCAGAACCAATAGTCAATGAGCAACCACTAGCAAACTTCACGCGACCTGCGTTCATCAATTCCACTACAGAGTCTTGGATCACCTCGGTGTACATCTCAAAAGCAGGGATGTTCTTATTCTCACCCAACGCGTAGAGCACGGCGTTAGCGATATTACCTACACCTGATTGGATTGGCAAGAAAGATGCTGGGATACGGCCCTCTTTCATCTCGTTCTCGAGGAAAGAAGCTACGTTCGCACCAATCTTAGCGGTAGTCTCATCTAGTGGAGTGAAACCACCTACCTCGTTAGGACGGTTAGTTTTAACTACCGCTACGAGTTTCTCTGCAGGGATAGTCACGCAGTCTGCGCCGATGCGGTCAGAAACGCTATATACAGGGATCTCGCGGCGTACAGGTGGGTCAGCTGGCTCGTAGATATCGTGCATACCACGCATAGCAGCAGGCATAGCCTCGTTGAGCTCTACGATCACCTTGTCAGCCAAGCGGCAGAAAGTAGGTACATTACCTACACCTGCGGTGAGAACGATCTCTACTTGGTCACCTTTCTCTACTACCTCGCAAGCCTCCACGATAGCGAAGTCTGGCTTTGGCATAAAGCCGTAGCGTAGGTCTTGCGCGAGCTCACTCAGGTGCATATCGTAGTAGTGTGCACCTTGTGCATTGAGCTCGGTGCGTAGGTCTTTGTTACCTTGGTATGGGGTACGGAACTCGATAGCGTGAGCGCGAGCGAGTGCACCGTCGCAGCTGTCGCCAGTAGAGGCGCCAGTGTACATACCGATCTTATATGGTTTGCCCTCAGCGTGGAGTGCCTCAGCCATCGCAGCGATAGCAGAAGGAACGTCCTTTGGAGCGCCGGCAGGGGTAAAACCACCCATGCCGCATATTGCTCCGTGAGGTACAAGCTGCGCAGCAGCTTCCGCTGTCATAAATGGAAGAGCCATTTCGATTTACGATTTAGCAATTTACAATTTATGAATTACTCAGCTTTACCGTTTGAACCCAACACGTTGATAATTTTGTGCTTGTAGAGCTCGGTCATGAGGTCACGAGCTGGGCCGCAGTATTTACGTGGGTCGAACTCACCTGGGTTGGTAGCGAACACTTTGCGAACAGCAGCGGTGAAAGCCAAACGGCTGTCAGAGTCGATGTTGATCTTGCAAACTGCGCTCACAGATGCCTTGCGGAGTTGCTCCTCTGGAATACCTACTGCGTCTGGCAATTTACCACCGTATTGGTTGATGATATCCACATACTCTTGTGGCACTGAAGAAGAACCGTGGAGTACGATTGGGAAACCTGGGAGTTGCTCCATAATAGCGTCGAGGATATCGAATGCCAATGGAGGAGGAACGAGCTTACCAGTTTGTGGGTCAACTGTACATTGCTCGCGGGTGAACTTGTAAGCACCGTGGCTAGTACCGATAGAGATAGCGAGTGAGTCGCAACCTGTGCGAGTAGCGAAATCTACTACCTCTTCTGGTTTGGTATAGTGGCTCTCAGCAGCAGATACCTCATCCTCAACACCTGCCAACACGCCGAGCTCTGCCTCTACGGTTACATCGTGTGCGTGAGCGTACTCAACCACTTTCTTGGTGAGAGCGATATTCTCCTCATATGGGAGGTGGCTACCGTCGATCATAACGCTTGAGAAACCGAAGTCAACGCAAGATTTGCAAGTCTCGAAGCTATCTCCGTGGTCGAGGTGCAAGCAGATTTGTGGCTTCTCCCAACCCAACTCTTTAGCATACTCTACAGCACCTTGTGCCATGTATTGGAGGAGGGTTTGGTTAGCGTAGTTACGCGCACCTTTAGATACTTGGAGGATAACTGGGCTCTTGGTCTCAGCAGCTGCTTTGATAATAGCTTGGAGTTGCTCCATGTTGTTGAAGTTGAAGGCTGGGATAGCGTATCCGCCTTTGATTGCTTTAGCAAACATCTCTTTGGTGTTCACCAAGCCAAGTTCTTTGTAACTTACCATAGTTGTAAAACGTTTTATTATTTGGTTAATATGTATTTTGTTGTTTCCACTTAACATTCTCCCTACCGAGAAGCTCGTGGCTTCGAGGTAAGAGGAGGAAAAGCGGTCGCCTAATGCCGCAAGCGGCAGTCGTTGCGACAAGCTCATTCCGACGACGTCGCCTTTCGGCGACAAAGGTACTATTTTTTTTTGACATTACAAAATATTTTCGCCCAAACTCCACGAATTGCAAACTATAGGTAGCAAAAACTAGTATCCGAAAAATTCGTATAATTCGTTCAATTCGCCGTTAAACCATGTTCATCGTTAATGTTCTTTATTTTTTAATGGACAGTAATGATAAAAATTGTTAAAATAGGCGCATTTTTTTGATTTTTCGGTATAATAGGGGCGAAAGATATTGCTATATACAAGACAAAGTCATTCACAGACTATTTGGAAATTCACATTTTTCTGTATAATTATCGTGTAGGGCTTAACATTTTTAGATTTTTGGGTATAATAGGAGTGAGATTTAACTCTAGGGTACCTATTGAGAGGTACTATTTAGAGGACGCTTCGCTATAGGACGCTCGCAAGCGAGCTATAGGCTATAGGCGAGATATTAACTAATTATTTATTAACTATTAACTAAATTTTAACCATGAAACAAATCCTTTCTTCCGAGGGTGCAGACACCCTCATCACCACCCATCTTCGTCAAGGTCAACTCCCTTGGCAAGTTGAGAAAGCCATTAGCATTGCCCCAGAGGGCGAGATGCGTGACATGCTATTGCTTTCGTTATTAACCAATTACGCCTACGCCCTACCCGCTATGCGTATGTATCACGGCTTTCCGCACCATGTCTATGGCCCCGAACTCATGACCATGGTTTTGGCTCCTGCTGCCTCGGGCAAAGGTATCATGAACTACGCCAAACAACTCCTGCAATGCATTGAGAATGAGCATGGTGAGTTTATCTTCCTGCCCGCCAACACCTCCGCAGCAGCACTCATGAGCTACCTGCAAATGCTCCATGGACGAGGCATCATGATGGCGACGGAGATCGACACCCTGAGCAAAGCCCTTGGCAGCACGACAGGCGGTTTCTCCGATGTACTTCGTTGTATGTTTGAGCACGAGACCATCAGCAAGCTTCGCAAGAATCAAGAAGAGCTCATTGAGATCCCTGACCCACACTTCGCCGTCTTAATCTCAGGTACGTACAACCAGCTTAAGCCTCTGATTAAGAGCCGAGAAAATGGTCTTATGAGCCGCTTCGCTTGTTATGTAGTCAAGCAGACGCAAGACTTTGATGACCGTGTTTGGCTAGATGAAGCAGAGGATGCTGTTCCTCAAGAGATTGCCTTGTATGAGCAGTTGGGGCGTGAACTCAGCCAGCGTTATGGTTGGATGTGCAAGGCGAAACACAGTTGCTACTTCTATTTGACGGACGCTCAACGCAAGACCATCACTCGTATGTTCCGTGCCATGTACGAGACGCAACGCCATGCCTTTGGCAATGAGTTCGACTCCATCCTCAAGCGTATGCCTGTGATTATGAAACGCATAGGCATGATTCTCACGGGATTGCGCCTTGATACCTCCAAACCGCTTCCTGAGCGCATGGTCTGCTCGGAGGAGGACTTTGAGACGATGCTCTTGATCGGTCACAAGTTGCTGATGCATTCCGCTATGATGTTCCAGATGTTGCCCGAGAACAAGGACGCCGTTCCTGGAGAAATCGGTCATACGTTGATCCAAAAACAATTCTTCGAGATGCTTCCTGCGGACTTCACCAAGCAAGACGCCGTAAAGCAGGCTCAAGTCCTTGGAGTAAGTGTAAAGTCACTTGAGAGATGGCTTTTAAAGTTTGTGCAATCAAATGATTTACAGCACATTTCACATGGTTTATATCGTAAATCCAATCCTCTGACGGCATAATAAAGATGGTGAGGGTTTCGAGGTTTTTGAGGTTTTTAAAATTCTCAATTCCCTCGATATCCTCGATTCCCTCACCTTTTTTATAGTTCATTGCTCATTCATGGGAAATATTAATTATTAACTACAAATTATTAACTATCATCTACGGGTTCATGACGGGTTCATACCGAATCTATACCAAGAGAACCTTTATGTTTAACCATATGTTTTGCTCTTGCAATTCCCATCGCAAGAATAACCTAAATTTTTAATTTTATGTCAAAAGTAACTTACAACCCAATCATTGAGAGTGCCCATGGCAAGCTCCACAGCCAAAGCGACACATGGCTCATGGAGCGCCATGGCACTCAGTTCACCGGTCACAGAAACAATCCTCGTGACTATAGTAAGAAACCTCAATCCGAAGCGGAAAAGGCAGGCACTTTGCGTATGGGCGCTGCTACAAAGGCGTATAACGAGCTAGTCAAAGGCTCGCCCGAGTGGGTTGCACTTGAGCAGGAATATCTAGCTCAACTCTCGCAGCCCAGAGCCAAGAAAACCATCCGTGGTTACTTCATCTCCAAACACATGAAAGGCGAGTCATAATCCCGCCTTTCATATCCCCGCCTATAACCTTTAACCTATAACCTATAGCTCGCATTGCGAGCGTCCAATAGGCACTCTGTGCCGTCCCATAGCCTCAACACCTTACACTCTACACTTTACACCTTACACTCTACACCGCAGCTCCGCTGCCTCCCACTTTTCCACACTTCCACATAAAAATATGTGTCGAATGGGGGATTATTCGTCAATTCTTTCCTTTAATGTTTCGCCGTTTTCTTTTTTCCATTCGGTTAAGCCGTTGGATGAGCGACCAAGGACAAATTTTGAGGCAGCACTAGGAGAAGAGAAAGTGAAATCTTTTGTTAGTATTAATTTGTCATTCTTCATCTCTGCTAGTTGTGCTAGCATTTGCATACGTTTCTCTTTACCTCTAAATGATGGAGCACAATCTGGATCAAGCACACTACCTTTAAACACCTTGACTTCACCCGTTGATGCAATATACTCACCTTTGGCTGCTACACCTTTCATAGGTGCATTGATGTAATAAATATCACCTTCATGAATCTCGGCTTTAACAAACACACCACAGCCAGCAAACTCCAAAAGCATTTTAGCCTCTTCGTAGTAAACCTCTAATGGTGCAATCTGATGCTTTGGAAGGTTCTGTAATTTTGGGGTTGTCTTATTGTCAGAGGTAATGTCATTACCCACTAAATTTGCTTCCTCAATACTCTTACACTCTAAATAGTTTATAGCATTAGCATCAAATCCCGTATTGGCTTTAGCAACTATCACATAGGCAGTATCCCAAAACTCTTTTTTCGTTTTATGATTAACAGCTCTATTTTTAAAAGCATTGCTCTGACCGATATAAGATTTTTTGCCATTATCCTCACCTGTCAGCACATATACACAAGGGGTATCATACTCGGGATATTCCTTCGTCGGCAATTTAGTCGTTATGTCTCTTGGCAAGACAAATAAACGAAGTCTTCCATCCTCTGAATGAATATATCTTGGCCCTTTCAGCGAGCCATCCATCAAAAATGTTGTAATTGTTTTTCCGTGTGACATGGTGGTATTATTTTTTATTTTCTAAATCTATATTCATTATCGCTGTCTGGCAATCAGAAATTACTCTTTTCAGTTGCTGCAGATGTGTCTCGAGGTGTTTCTTTTCGTCCTCAAGAGGTTTTAGTCGTGGATCTTTATAGGATGCAGAAAAGAATGTACCTGGTGTTCTATCGTTTTCTACTTCTTTTATCTTTGCCTCCACTTCTGCCAAGCGGCTTTTTGTTTTATAGGACTCTAAGCGATAATTCTCTACTGCAAGCGACAACTGTATTCTGGTTAGTCGGTTAGTTTCTGCCGCTTGTTTTTGAATCGCATCAATTTGTCGTTGCGCATCTTTAGACATGCGTTGAACCACCTTTCTATTAGAACAACTAGTGATAATAATAGTAATAGCAGCTATCAATATAGCCACTATTGGACTTACAATCGTCGCCCACAACGCAATATTTGAAAGATTAGCCATTTCCATCTTATTAACCGTAACTTGTCTGTTTTCTATTTATTTTGCAAAGGTATAACATTTTTTGCAGATATGCAAATAAATGTGTGGATATTAGCAGATAAATCAAAATTTACTTGCCCATTCATCAGCAATGGCAACAACTCATCGCGCTGCTTAGTGAGAGCAGCTATTTCAGATTCATTATTGATTATTGCATCAAAAATTGGACTCATTTTTTCTTCCAACTTATATGTGATATCCTTATCATCAGGAATAGCTATTCTACTTTGTTCTAAGTGATCTTGTGTGATATGTCCCATTGTTGTCTTACGAGCTTCTGCCATCTGTTTGAACAATGATACATAATTCAATAATTGATAATAGTAAAACGATTTAGGGAATTCATTAGCAGAAGTCACTTTGAATATATGTTGGTTCAACCCACCATTTCCTTTAGCCCATAACATCACTTCCAAAGATGCTGACCAAGAAAATAAAACATCACCATTGTAAACTTTAACAGATTCAGGAATGTTTGATGTAACATATTCAGTATCTTTAGAAAAACCCTCATGCATCTCACGAATTTTAATTACTCTCAAACTCTCATTTTCAGAAGTTGGTCTAAACTTTTGGCAGGCTAATCCATTTGTGAATTTTGCAATTTCATTCAAATTGCCACAATGCCACCCCTCAGGAATTTCTCTTTTGAGTATAGGGTTATAAACCATCTTTCCACCAGAGGACTTGTAGGGTTTTCCTTCCTCATTTGGGAAGTCAAACTGCACAAACCAATAGTCGTACAACTGACGAGCTAATGCCTCTAAATTTTGATTTATCTGACGATTAAGAACTATTTTAGAATCAAAAGATGATAGAATTTTACATACCCGTTTTTGTGTTTCCAACCTAGGTAATGAAATGGTTATGTTTTCAAAAACGGATTTGGCAAGAATAGGCGTAGTTGTTGATCCTGCCAATTGCCTAAAAATGGGTTTCATAGTTGACAATAGGTAGTAAACATATAACGGCTCCACAAACTCTTTAAAATCAGTTATAGAATTTATTTGTTGGTTAGTAGCACATATTTCATTGACATAGGCTACATTACCCATATCTGAACCGATACAACCAACTAATACACTTTCACCAGCGATAGTATTATTTTTTATTTCTTCAAAGCCAAGTGAAGTAATAAAGCGTTTATTCCCGCTTTTAATACCAAACCCTTTTGCGACATCTTCTGGGGTGTAGAAAGGGATAGTTCCCCCCTCGAAGTTCACATTGTTGCTTGTTACAGGTGTCTTACCTGTAACCACTCGTCCTATATCTCCCAGCTTATATTCTTTCAGTTGCATAATTTTGTTGAATTAATCCATTCATATAAATAGGTAAAACAGTAGTCGCTCCGACACAACGCATATCCTTTGTACTAAAAACGCTGCAAAATTACCAAAAATCAATGGTATATGCAAATAAAGAGAAAGAAAAATCTATCTCTCCCCGATATTTTTACAATCAAAATACTATTCTTCCTCGATGTTTTTGTTCCCGATCCGCTATTCTTCCTCGTTGTTTAACCCAAATACTTTCGGTGTGACAATTTTACATTCGTTTGATTCACCATGGCGTAGTGCAAAGTCGTATCTATCCTTACATGACCGAGCAATCGTTGTACTTGTTCTATAGGCATTCCCTTATCTATTGCCATCGTTGCCATCGTTCGTCGGAACTTATGCGGGTGCACACCTTTGATTCTCGCCTTTGCGCCTAATAGTTTTATTCTCCGCTCTACACCGCTAATCTGCAAACGCTCAAACGGAGCATGCAAACTAACAAATAATGCAGGATTGTCATCTGTTCGCTCACGCAGATAGGCTTCTAAATGGATTTTCGCTCGCGCATTAAAATACACCAATCGCTCTTTGTTTCCTTTGCCAAACACCACGCACTGCCGTTCTTGAAAATTCAAATCACTGCGATTGATACCCACTAACTCTCCCACACGAATACCTGTACTAATCAACAGATCCAGCATTGCTAAATCTCGCACACTGCTACTGCAATCGCGCATCTTTTCCAATTCCTCATCGCTTAGTGTCTCTTTTATGTATGATTCAGTCTTTACTTTATGAATACGCCTAACAGGAGACTTGACGATGTAGTCTTCATCTTCCAACCATGCAAAAAAGCTGGACAATATCCGCCGCATATTATCTATTGTCACCTTGCTACATTGATGTAGGTTTTGGTATTGTACCAAATAATCACGAATATGCATAGTGGTGATTTGTGTGATGGGTAACGCTACTGATTCAGAAAACAACTCTATTGTTCGTTTATAATAGTGCATACTTTTATCAGAGCAACCTTCTATTTTCTTTGCTGATATGAAACTATCCAGCAGAATATTTATGTCATTTCCTTTGGGAGTGTCACATTCTGTGATAGTTACTTGGCTCAGTTGTTCTTGTAAGGTTACTTTTAGCACTTTCATTTGCCGCCAATCCAATACGCCTTGCATATGGGATAGCACATTGTTAATCAATTCTTCTTTCATAATCTTTGCGATTTGTTATTACTTCCTCGCAAAGATAATATCACAAACCAATAAATCAAAATTTAGAGGCATTGGCTCGTCAGTTGTACGACTATTGGTTTGTGCAGTTTGATTTCCCAAACGAGGAAGGCAAACCCTACAAATCCTCTGGCGGAAAGATGGTCTATAACCCTATACTCAAAAGAGAAATTCCTGAGGGGTGGGAATACTTAACGATCAATAACATTACAAATGTTGTAACAGGAAAAGAAGATGCGAACTTTTCCACTCCAGATGGAAAATATCCTTTCTTTACGTGTTCACGTGAGAAACTTCTTTGTTCAAAGGCAGCTTTTAATGGAAAAGCTATTTTAATTGCAGGTAATGGAGATTTCAATGTAAAGCATTATAATGGAGAATTTAATGCTTATCAACGCACATATGTACTAATACCTGAAGATGAGAAATATTATGGCGTTCTATATTTAGCTGCTATAGATAAAATAGACACATTTAAGAAAGGAGCAAATGGTTCTATTGTTAAGTTTATAACAAAAGGCGATGTTGAAAATATCGGTGTTTTGGGTTGTAACAATGACGATTTATATGCAACTATCAATAATTTGATATTACAGATTGAAAATAACGATATAGAAATCGCTTCTCTCACTAAGCAACGCGATGAGTTGTTGCCATTACTGATGAATGGGCAAGTAAATTTTGATTTATTGGTTTGTGATATTATCTTTGCGAGGAAGTAATAACAAATCGCAAAGATTATGAAAGAAGAATTGATT
>JBGVEC010000051.1:0-27935 GCA_045119815.1 Paludibacteraceae bacterium
TCCAAGATTAGATTTCCATTGAGGGTCGTTGTAGACTACGACGTTGATAGGCTGCAGGTGTACAAATGGTGACATAAAGCCGAGCAGTACTAATTGCCCGAGATCTTTTTCTAGAGAAGAGATTCTCAAAAAAACTAAAAACTACGCTTGAACTTAGGGTATTTGCTCTAAGCTTCTACAGTCAATACGTTAACCCCATAATTTAGGTGGTTATAGCGCTGAGGTCCCACCCCTTCCCATTCCGAACAGGGTCGTTAAGCTCAGCAACGCCGATGGTACTGCGTTTGTGGGAGAGTAGGTAGCCGCCATTTTCAGAGAGTCTAAGTAACAACTTAGGCTCTCTTTGTTTTCATACCTCTAGTTAGTCTAGATGTTACAGAGATAAAAACAAACGCACAATAGGCAGACTATTGTGCGTTTGTTGTATCTATAAGGTAGATTATTGTTGTTTGCGATACTGGCTAGGACGGAGACCTGTTTGATCTTTGAAGAAACGACAGAAATTGGCGTTGCCCTTGAATCCTAATTCAAATGCTATTTGCTGTATATTCATATCACGGCGTGTAAAGAGTAGTCGTTTGGCATGTAGGATAAGCATGTCGTCAATCCATTGTGCTGCACTTTTACCAGTTATTTGCCGAATAACACCAGAGAAATACTTGGGAGTTAGGCATAGTCTTTCAGCATACCATGCTATTTCGTGCTGCTGTTTGTAGTTGTTGATGAGTAGATCGTAAAAGGAATTGAATAGGTAGGTGTTACGAACTTCTACTGTATTCAAAGACTCATCCCCTCTGTAATCTGTTAAGGCATAGAAAAGAATATCTAGTAGATTAGCTAGCGATTCGGTACGTTTAGGGTGATGTATCTCTACAACCAGACGTAGGGTAGCTAGGATAGTCGTTATTTGAGAATATTGCTCTTCGTTGAGATGATAGTTAGGTTGATCTTTGTATTTTAAGAAACCAATAAATGCTTCGCGGTTGGTGAGTTGGTCAAAGAACTCATGGTCAATGACAACCATAGTGGTCGAATAATCCTCTGAACATTCTCCGTGCCCAATGATATGATCTGGTAACATGACTGCTATGTCGTGTTGTTTGAATTCGATAGGGCGCATGTCAAAATCTGCTTTGCATGAACCTTTATGGCAGAGGGATATAACAAAATTAGGGGATACAAAAACATCATTAGCGAGTGTTACAGGCAAAGTGCTTTCTTCTGCTATAATGACCTTCTCCTGCTTGACTCGTTCAAACTCTAAAACAGCATGTTTATTCATGATATGCGTCTTTTTGGAAACAATTATAGTACAAAGGTAGTCATTTATGCTGACATGTACAAATGTATGCGACATTTTGTAAATAAATGGGTAGTAATTGGTAATGATTGTTTAAAAAAAAAGTTGTACCTTTGCAGCGTAAATTGAATTCCCCTTAAGTCTATATAATTACTTATGAAAACCTCGTCTAATATTTTACTAATATTTTCTCTCTTTTTGATTAGTATGCCAATGATGTCTCAGAGTTTGCTTACCCCAGAGCAACTAGCTAAACGTGAAAAAAGAAAGAATCTCACTGTCAAAGAGTGGAATATAGATGCTAAGACGAATACTCGTTGGCTTGATCATATCAAGGTGTATGATAGTCAAGGTCGATGCATAGAGGAGATCGAATTTGCTAGTTATGGTCAGCGAAGTCGTGTTACTTCTACTTATGATGATGTTACTGGCAAGGTGATTGAGGAGGTAGAGTACAATGATCGTAATAAACCAGTACGTATTCGCAGATACGAATGGAATGCTGATGGCACAAAAGCTAAACAGTATAATTATTTACCTAACGGCAAGTTATATTCAATAAAAATCTTCGAATATATTTTTTCAAAGGATTAACAACTTAAATGTTGAAATCGGATATAAATATATTAATGGAAGAGTGTGTTTCATGCTTTGATTCCATTTCTTTATCAGAGATGGGAAGTGTGAAACTCATGAATCGTATAGATACTAAATATGTAGTGCCTCAAATATTGCTTCCATCCATTCTGGATGCAGCTAGAAGTGATTATTATGTGCAAGAGATTGACGATAAGCGTGTGGCTACTTATGATACGATGTATTACGATACTCCTACTTTGGATATGTATCTACGTCATCATAATCGTCAATTAGTTCGCCAAAAGATTCGTGTGAGACATTACTTGGATACTGAGCAAACTTTTTTGGAAATCAAACGTAAGAACAACAAGGGGCGTACCAAGAAGAAAAGAATTGTAGTTCCTGGATTTGATATACAATCCAACACCTTAGGAAGTTCGAAAAAAGACACATGGACTGTGGATCAGTTTATTGGTCAAAAGAGTAATTATAAATGGGCAGAGTTAGTACCTCATCTACGAACGAAGTTCCATCGTATTACCTTGGTTAATAAAGCAATGACGGAGCGTTTGACCATAGATTTTGACCTTGGTTGGGAGAATGTGATTACGAATGAAAGTAAAATGTATGATGGTTTGGCAATCATAGAACTTAAGCAGGATGGGCATATTCATTCGTTGATGACCAATATTATGTTAAATCTCCGTGTTCATCCTATGAAGATAAGTAAATATTGTATAGGTACGGTTCTTACAACACCCGGTTTGAAGCATAATCGCTTTAAAACGAAGTTGTGTAGAATCAACAAAATATTAGAACGTGATAATTAATCCTAGTAATTAAAAAATATATACCATGGCACAAATTGACTTTACAAATCCTACTTTGGAGTTTTTAGAGAATGATCCATCTATAGCAGAGCGTTTTGGTGCAACGGATAGTATTTCGTATCTGATGCATTCTATAGCGGATTGGCTGCATGTGAGCGAAAATCTTGTTACCATGCCGCTGATGTTTCTCTTCAACTTGTTGATGACTTGGATAGTAATCTATTGTATATACTATCGTTTTGGTCGTCGTCGTGATTATTTCGTTATTTATATGCTATTCTCTAGCGGTATGTTTGTGCTGCTATGGTTGATGCAACTTTTGGATATCCAAACAGGTTTTGTGCTTGGTTTGTTTGCTATCTTTGGTATGCTGCGTTATCGAACAGAGACAGTCTCTGTTCGTGAGATGAACTATCTATTCTTGACTATTGTAATCTCAGTTATTAACTCCTTGAGTCTCAAGGCAGATGGTTTAGCGTGGTACTTGTTGTTGTTCTCCAATCTCTCTATTATTCTTATGGCGTGGGGATTTGAGGCATGGCAGGCTCGCAAACGAATATCTACCAAGATTGTTTTGTACGAAAAGATAGATAATATCAAGCCAGAGCGTCGTGCGGAACTAATAGCAGATCTTCACGAGCGCACTGGTCAAGAGGTGTTGGATGTAGAAATCGGGCATATAGATTTTCTTCGTGATGTGGCTTATATCAAGATGACTTATCCGCTTGAGAAAGGTAAGATGGTCAATAGCATTGATCAAATAACTAAGTTCAAATGATGTCCATTTGCTCCAAATATCATTTGTGCTCATTGCTTTGCATTGCGCTTTTGCTGCTCATTGCTCCTGAGGTGAATGCTTGGGAGTACCATTCGTATGGTAGTACCACGGAGCAGAGCGTACAAATGCGTGTGAGTGTGGATTTGTCTAAGAGTTGGAAGAATGGTTTGTCCTTGAGTTTGTCCGAAGATGTGCGTGTTGATTTGTATAATCAGTTGTCTGGTGTCAACGCCAAGAGTGAGTTGGTAGATGCCACCCATGATTTAGCGTTTAGCAAGTCGTATACCACTCTTACATTGGCTTATTCGCCTATCAAGTATCTCAAACTAGATGTGTCATATACGCTTCGTCTGTTGGGTGACAAAGATTGGAGCGATTATAATGAGTACTTACGCCATCGTACGCAGTTCTCTTTGACGGGTAGTTATAGTACGCATTATGTTAAGTTCTCTTTGCGCGAGCGTCTGCTGTGTGATATACGAACAGATAGTGTCAATTTGCTTGAGAAACAGCAATACGAATGGTTGTTGCGCAGTCGTTTGGCGGCAGAGTTTTATGTGCCAGGTAAACCTGTGAAACCATATGTGTGGGTGGAGTTGGAGAATACGCTTAATGCGACTGAATATCAACAAAGAGATGGACATCAGTATATTAGTCAAGTTCGTACACAGGCAGGCGTTAAATGGCGTTTGACAAGGAAGAGTAGTTTGGATTTCTACTACCGTTTTCAATACGGATATAATCGTGACATCAATATTACTAAGCGAAAGGAACATATTCAATTGACCGAGGAGCGCTCCTATCTTCATGCTATAGGTGTGGCATATAATTTAGATTGGTAAATACTAATACAAAAAAATAAGTTTATGAAAAACATTCTACAATTTGCCTTCAAGGGCGAAAAGAGAGCCGCATCATCTCTTATCAAGAGAGTGATGATGTTGATGGTTTTAGTTTCGTTGGCAGTTTGTGCAACTGCAGGAACTTACAACTATCTAGAGTTTACTAGTACATCGGGTACAAAGACTGTATTCAATGTGGCTAATCTCACCCTAGTGGTTAGTGGTAACAATTTGCAGGTTACTAACGTCGATGGAACCGTTAATTTGACATTGGTAGATCTTGCATCTATGCAGTTTTCACCTACGAATACGGGTACTGCTTTGGAAAATATCTTGAATGCAGATGCTGAAATACAAGTGTCAACTATCACGGGTGTTTCTTTGGGTGTCTATCCTTCTCTTTCTGAGGCATGCCATAGTCTTAATGCGGGTGTTTATGTAATTTCTAACGGAACACAATCACAATCTATTGTCATCCCATGAAACGCACGATAACAATCATACTTCTTGCCTTATTGTTCTGCGGACAACTTGCTTCTCAGGTGAGTTATGATTCTGGTACGACCAATCTTGTTAAGGTGAGTTATAATGGGATCAGTACGGCGAGTGTAGTTATTTCTTCTAATCTCCATTCGTATGTGACTGCTACGGTGAGTGGTAGTGCTGTGAGTATTTTACAGAAGAGCACGGTAGGTGCTTCTACTTGCGGTGAGATCACTTATCAGTTGGGTGGCACTTCTGCCAATGGTTCTTTTGTGATGGAGGGAGACTATAAGGCATCTATTGAGTTGGAGGGTTTGAGATTGACGAATACAGCTGGACCAGCAATTAATATCCTCAATGGTAAACGTATAGAGGTCAAACTTCTAGAGGGTACGAGTAGTTGGTTGACAGATGGAACAAGTACGGTTAAGGATGCATGGAAGGCGGCATTGTATTGCAAAGGGCACCTAGAGTTCAAAGGCAAGGGAACGCTCAATGTGTGTGGTAACTATGCGCATGCTATTTATAGCAAGGAGTATATGTCCATCAAGAATTGTACGATCAATGTCCTCTCAGCTGTTAAGGATGCGCTCCATTGCCGTGAATATTTTTTGATGGAAAGTGGTTGGGTTAGTCTGAGTGGTTTTGCTAGTGATGCTATCGAGTGTAATATTGATGGTACAACATCCACAGGAGAGACTGCAGAACATGAAGACGAGGATAGTGGAAACATTTACATTATGGGTGGAACCCTATTGATAGACATGAGTAAATCTTCGGGTGATAGTATCAAACCAGACGGTAAAAAGATTATTAGCGAAGATGCCACGGTGGATATTACTAGTGCTTCAACAGGTGTAGAGAATGTTTTTTCAACCGATCAAACCGTGATGGTATATAATTTATTAGGTGTTATGATAGGAGTATATGATTATCCTCAGGACCTACATGCGTTGCCTAAAGGTACGTATGTAATTAAAAATTCTAGTATAACGAAAAAAATACGTGTATTATGAAAAAAATATTTTTCTTAGTAGTTGCCGCATTAACTATTGGTGTAATGCTTAATGCGCAGACGCTCAATGTGCAACAGGGACAGGTGACGTATAAGTTCCCTGCGGAGCAAACTGGACAAATGCCATATTCAAATGGTACGGCATTGAATGTAATGGACAAGACGTTCACACTTGCTGAGGTGACGAAAATGTATGTGGATGAATCAGCGGTGGTGGATAACACGGTGAGCGTAGTATATAATGGCTCTGCTGTGTCTGTTGTGGTGGCAGGTAATGTGGCTAAGTATTTGACTATTACAACTAGTGGGGCGCACGTGAATATTGCGCAAAGTAGTGATTTGGCAGAGGAAATCACCTATACTCTTTCGGGTAGTTCAACGGATGGTGAGTTCTATATGTCAGGATCTTACAAAGCGACTGTGGAGCTGAATGGATTGAGTTTGACCAATAAAACTCCTGTGACATCGGGTGCTGCTGTGCATATTCAGAATGGTAAGCGCATTAAGGTAAAGGTTATCACTGGTACGACCAATACGTTGGTGGATGCGGCTAATGGTTCGCAGAAGGGTGCTCTTTATATTAAGGGACATGCTGAGTTTGCTCAATATGGTACGCTTAACATCACGGGTAAGACCAAGCATGGTATTAAGACGGGCGAGTATTTCAGTATGAAGAATGCGACTATCAATGTCACTTCTGCTGCAGGTGATGGTGTCAATTGTGCGCAATATTTCTTGATGGAGAGTGGTACGCTTAATCTTAGTGGTCTTTCGGATGATGGTATTCAATGCGATATAGAAGATTCAAGTTCTTCCGGTGGTGACACAGGTGGTGGTACTACAGGTGGTGGTACTACAGGTGGTGGTAGTACAGATGGTACTGTTCCTACCAATGCTGAATTATGGGAGGCATTCAAACCTTATTATAATACGTTCTATGGATTGTCTCGTGCTGATCAATCAATTGAGAATGTGGCTACTTTTGCTGCTGCATATATGCAAGATATCATGACTAATGCTACATCTGAATACAAATGGTTAGGTGATTATGTTAAATCAGTAGCTACTGCGCAATCATACTCTTTGGATACCGAAAGTGCTTGGCGTTGGCATGTGCATGCTTTCTTTAACTGTAACGACGGAACAGTTCAGGGTAATCAAAAGATTGCAACTGCAGATTTCTCTAGTGCTGGTCAACCTTCAGCATGGGGTAGTGCTTATCTTGCTGCTAATGGTGGTGCTGGTATGCCTAAGCGTGCTGCTGACTCATCTGATCACGAGGGCGAGGATAGTGGTAATGTGTATATCGAAAGTGGTGCTATCAAAATCAATACTAGTGCTATTGCGGCTAAGGGTATTAAGGCGGATGGCGATCTGATTATCTCTGGTGGAACGATAGATATCACCACCTCTGGTAAGGGTAAATGGGATTCTACCGACAAGGAGACTAAGGCGGCATCGTGTCTCAATAGTGATGCTAATACTACTATTTCTGGTGGTACCCTTACCCTTAAGAGTACAGGATCGGGTGGTAAGGGTATCAATTGTGATGGCAGATTGACTATCTCAGGTGGTACTATAACTATTGCTACTACGGGCGGTTTGTATTATAATAATGGTTCTAGCGAGAATACCAATTACACGGGTAATACGGATAATGTGAATAGTAGTTATTATTCATCGCCTAAGGGTATCAAGGTGGATGGTGCGATTACTATTTCGGGTGGTAATACCAATGTGTCAACCTCAGGACGTAATGGTGAAGGTATTGAGAGTAAGAGTACAATTACAGTTTCCAATGGTCAGGTGACCGTAAATGCATATGACGATGCTATTAACGCTGCAGGTGATTTGACAGTTACAGGAGGTTATGTGTATGCTCGTGCAACGAATAACGATGGTATAGATTCCAATGGTAATACGTATATCAAAGGTGGATTGTGCTATGCTATTGGATCAAGAGAACCTGAGGTGGCTTTTGATGCCAATTCAGAGCAACAAAAGAAACTGTATGTACAAGGTGGAACTCTAATTGCTGTAGGAGGATTGGAGAGTGGCGCAAGCATTACAGGTGGTACTGCAATGCAGACAAGTTCTTGGACGGCAGAGACTTGGCATGCATTGTATAATGGTGGAACGTTGGTGATAGCGTTTAAGACTCCAAGTAAGTCCACTTCTTCGGGCGGTGGTCCTGGTGGTGGCGGTGGTAGCCAAACATTGGTGGTGTATACCTCTTCTACTCCTACATTGAAATCAGGTGTAACAGTGAGTGGTGGAACTTCGTATTTTGGCGATGCTGCTAATGTAGGTGGCAGTGTTAGTGGTGGTAGTTCTGTGACATTGAGTGATTATACTAGCAGTGGTGGTCCTGGAGGAAGACCATGGTGAGTTTAAAGGCAGAAAAAACGGTTGCATGAAATGCAGCCGTTTTTATTTTTGTATGTATTATAATGCATTAGCCATTTGTTAATGCAAGATTTTGTAGATAAGTTCTTTCCACAAGTCGGCGTCTTTGGCACTAGGGTTGTTGATTCCCTTGAGTCTTGCATCAATCTCGCGAAAATAGCCTATGATAGCAAAAGTCTTGCCTGCGGAAAATCGACGGGCTGCCGTCGCATAATCCTTGACGAAGTATGGAGCTACTCCCATCGCTGGACCTGCTACACGGTCACTCTTATCCGGCAAATAGTGATAAATCATCAAGTTAGCAAAGAAACTATACAAAATACCCAACTCCTTGATCATCGGGTGATCCTTAGACGAAGCGAAATACTGAGTAATACGATTGGCCTTGACTACATCCCCTGCTATGAGCGCACTCTGTAACTCAAACACATTGAAATCCTTTGAGATACCCACATTACGCTCCACTAATGCCGCATCAATCACTTTTACACCATCAGGGCGACCATCAATGAGTTTTTGAAGTGCACCCACAATCTGCGTCAAGTCAGATCCAATACTATCCGCCAGAATCTTCGCTACCTTCTCATCAATCTTTATCGCCTCATCGCCCTCTCGCTTCATCGCTTCATTCCATTGTGCCACATAATCGCGAATCCACTTCTCTACCTGGTAGTCACGCAGTGGTTCCGACTCCATCATGACCCATCCTTTTTTCTCCCAGTTCTTGAAGAGGTTTAGTCGTTTGTCTGGTGAACCATACTTATAGCAGAAAACCAATATCGTTGATGGTTGAGGATTTTCCATATACATCGTCAGTGCATCCCACTTCTTGATGTTTTGCGCCTCCTTAACAATGATCACTTTGTAGCCTCCCATCATAGCGAAACCGCGTGCAGCACCAATAACCGGTGCGACATCGCCACTAGCTAAGTCTTTGCCGTAGATGATGGTTTGGTCAAACTCACGCGCCATCTCATCCAGCACATTCTGCTCAATATAATTTGCCACCTTATCTATATAATAAGGCTCTTTGCCACAAAGCATATACGCAGGGGCATACTTGCCCTGCTTAAGCGAAATCATGACTTCTTCGTACTTCATCCTACACCCAAATCTGTATTGTTAATTAATATCTCTATTTTCTTCGATGGTTTTAGTCTGGGATAAACCTCATCCATGAACCATTTCGCTAAATTACTGTCTCGTTTGACTCTAGTGGTGTTTTCGCAGAAGATATTTACACTTGCATACTCAAAGTATTGCTCCGCCAAGTCAATATCCCGCAAAATGCGCTCTCGGCTATCGCCCTCTGTACAACATAGCAGGCATACTCCTTGAAAATACTTTGCTACATCCTCCACATGTACATCAGCCGAAATACCTTTGTTCCATAACTCCCGCAAAGCCCCATCAAAACTCTCAATGCCACATCGGAACTTGACCTGTACTCCTTGAAATTGCTCTGCAAACTTTGCCAGTTTATGGCGGTACATATAGTGTGCCTCAAACCAAAGCGTATGAATATTCCTCTCTTTCACCACCTGCTTAATCATCTCCACCGTCTGCTCATCTAGTTCCATGGCCGAGCCCGAGTTGATGATATCCAACACCCCATACACACCCTGCACTTGTGCCAACACTTCTCTGTTCACAGCAAACGGATCATCACTCACATCCCCATGATAATCGCAAAAGGTACACCTCTTCCACCTGCATCCCGTTCCCTGCAACAGCACAAACTCCCGAGGTAACACACTACGTATCAACGAATAGCGTTCCATTGTTTTCTTTTTCCCTTTTATTTTATCCTCCTATGGTTGTATATATACCCCATAAAAATAGTGCTTCCGCTTTGGGGAAGGCGGACGGGAGGGGGCGCATGGGGCGCCCGTTTTTAGGGGTATATATCAACCTTCTCGCCTAATAGCCTCTTCGCCTTATAGCCTTAATAACTGCATACGCCATCGGCGTACCCAGCACCGCCTCAATCAGCAACTTAGATGCATATTGGAAGGCTATCATCAAGAACAAATCGTGCGTCGACACGGTTCCAGCAAAAGCAATCAACACAAATGGCAAGGAGTCAAACCAGTATGCCACAGCCGAACTACCAATCGTGCGCACCCATAGTCTCTTGCCCTTGGTCCACTTCTTTATCTTATCCATCAACCAGGCATTACTCAATTCGCCCAACAAAAATCCAGTCAACGAAGCAATCACGATGCGTGGTACATAGCTAAACATCGTATTGTATGCCTGCGCTGTGGCATCCAGATAATCGGGCGAGGGAAGAAAGACACCAATCTGTGTACATAGGACCATCACAATATTGCACAGCAATGTAGTAAAAATAACTTTGCGTGCTGTCTTATATCCCCAAATCTCGGTCAGGACATCACCTAGCATATACGCAAATGGGAAAGTGATGGTGCCTGCATCAAAATAAAACAGATTCCACAACCCTATGACCTTGACTGCCATCACATTGCTCACCACATACAGCGTCACAAACAACGCCGTCACCACGATAAAGGAAGTATTCTTGCCTTTAATTTCATCGCCTTTAACCTTTAACCTTTCGCCTTTAACCTCATCTACGCGGTTTTTGAAAGGGTTTTCCGCTACCTTGTTGTTCATATTATTATCTTAGATCGTTGATGAATGCCTCTGGTTTCTCAATGGAGAATTTGGGGCATTCGTTTTTATATTCAGGATTATTGAGACGGAGAGTAGTCACTTTGCCATCCGATTCGTAAATCTCAGCAGAAACTGGAAGTAAGGTAGTGGTTACAAGACGAAGCACGAACTTATTGATACCTAAGGATTGATCCCTAGGAGTCAAAGTAATCTGCGTCTTATCCCCCACTGCTTTCTCAGCATATTCACACAAAGGTAGCAGCGCACGCGCATACAAAAATGGATTGGTTTGGATCAGTTCCTCCTCCGTAGGAGTAGAGAGCGTCAATTCCTCGGTATCTTCGCTATACATATACAGGGTCTGCCCATCGTATGCCGCTTCTATGCCAATGAACTCCAACGCGAACTTCTGATCACGCATAGCGAGTGTGCCTGCGTAAGTCATAGGTTGCGTTTGCTCTTGAGTTATGGTGATACTGAAGTCCGATTGCAAGGTCTTCTGCTCCAATGTGGAGAAAAGCGATTGGAGGATAGTGAGCGTGATAATCAGGAGTTTCATACGCCAAGTTCTTGTAATATACGTTCAAGTGAATCCATATCTTGGATGAGCACATCGCGCCCTTTAGGACCTTTGTTAGGACCTACGATACCAGCGGCTTCAAGTTGGTCGGAGAGTTTGCCTGCACGGTTATAACCTATCTCAAATGCGCGTTGGATACGCGATGTTGATCCCTCCTGTTTGCTAACGGTATAGCGAGCCACATCCGCGAACATTGGGTCAAGGCGTTTGAGATCCACACTGCCCGGTGCCAATGCTTCGCCCTCAGCGCCCTCTGGCACATACTCAGGCAATTGGTATGGCTCGAAGTAGTGTTGTTGTTTCTCAATATGGCTGACGATATTCTCCACCTCTGGTGTGTCCACAAAAGCACATTGGATACGCGTGATGGCGCCGCTAGCGGAGTATAACATATCACCTTTACCGATGAGTTGGTCTGCTCCTTTGCAGTCAAGCACAGTCCGTGAATCCACCACAGATTGGGTGCGGAAGGCGATACGAGTAGGGATATTGGCCTTGATGGTTCCGGTCACAATCTTGACATCTGGACGTTGGGTAGCGAGGATCATATGCATACCCACGGCACGTGCTTTTTGTGCAATGCGTTGGATAGGACGCTCGACCTCTTTGCCCGCTTGCATAATAAAGTCGCCGTACTCGTCAATGACAATAACGAGGTATGGCATATATCGGTGTCCTTTCTCAGGATTGAGGTGGCGATTGATGAACTTCTCGTTATAGTCCTCTAGGTTGCGGCACTTGGCCTGCATGAGGAGTTGGTAACGATTCTCCATCTCAATAACGAGAGAGTTGAGCGTGTTGATAACCTTTTGACAGTCAGTGATAATAATGTCATTATCGTCTTGGTCTGGCATGGCCGCCATATAGTGCTTGAGAAGTGGTTTGTAGATAGAGAATTCAACCATTTTAGGGTCCACTAGCACGAATTTGAGTTCTGCAGGATGCTTCTTGTAGAGCAAGGACGTGAGGATTGCGTTGAGTCCAACGGATTTGCCTTGACCAGTAGCACCCGCTACGAGTAGGTGAGGGGTCTTGACGAGGTCAAAGGTAAACACCTCATTGGTGATGGTGCGACCGATGGCTACAGGCAGACGCATCTTTTGCTCCTCTTGGAAACGCTTGCTAGCAATCACAGAGTGCATGGATACAATCTGTGGCTTCTCGTTAGGTACCTCAATACCGATGGTTCCCTTGCCAGGCATAGGAGCAATGATACGGATACCGATAGCAGCGAGCGAGAGCATGATATCGTTTTCGAGTCCTTGGATCTTAGCGATCTTGATGCCGGCTTTAGGTACAATCTCATAGAGGGTGACGGTTGGACCGACAGTTGCTTTGATAGACTCAATCTCTATGTCGAAGTTACGCAAGGTGGTGACAATGCGGTTGGCATTGGCTTGTTGTTCCTCTTGGTTGATGACTGGAGCGGTCTCGTTGTCATAGACCTTGAGAAGATTGAGAGAAGGGAACTTATAGTGTTCCAAGTCCTTGCGTGGGTCGTATGGTCCGAGTTTGCGCAGCAGGTATTCAGGGTCGTCCTCGGTGAGCTCGACTTCTTGGATATCTTCCACGGAGATATCCACATCGTCTTGGTCCTCAGGCTCCTGCTCAATAATCGTTTCCTCCTCTTGAGGTGTCTCTACTTCAACCACAACGGTAGGAATAGGTTCTGGTTCCTCGGTAACTTCAGGATCTAAGGTTGGGATAAGTGGTTCGAGATCAATAGTAGGTGATTTTTCATCTTCAATGGACTCGGTCGTCTCTTTCTTCTTAAATAATCCTGCAATCCAATGACCAAATTGTTGGCAGTGCTCCACAAAATGTTTGTCCGCTATGATACAGAAGATGATGAGTGTAGCGATTAGGATGAGCGACATGCCAATCCATTGGATGTAGGATGTGCCCCATGCGGCTACGATCTGTCCAAATGCACCTCCCCAACGGAAGAAAGAACCTACGCCTATTTGTTGCTGCACAAACCCTAGCGTGATGGATCCCCATACGAGGATAAAAAGCACGATGAAAAGTAGGCGCAAACGGCGGAGTGGAAAATACATGATTAGTCGTATGGAGTAGAGGGCTAGTGCAACAAGTGCCGCCAATGATGCGATACCGAAAGTGCCATCGACCAACCAACGGGCAATGACTGCACCTGGTAAACCGAGTGCATTCTGAATCTCGTTGCGCATGGCTTGACGCGCGTCGGGTTGAACGACAATAGAGTAGTCGTGACCGCCTGTGAAAAAGAAACTGATGAAGGCAACGACCAACATCAAGGTGATGACAGAGAGTATAATGCCTGAACAAAGTCGGAATTCGTAAGTCTGTACCCACATTTGTAGGGAGGAGAAGATTTCTTTGAGGCTAGGTCTTGGGGTTGAGTTGTTGCTGTTGCTAGTGCTCGTGGAACGTGGAGCAGTTGGTGATGTTATTCTTCGTGCCATAGTTAATTGTTGATTTGGGTGCAAAGGTACAAAAAAAACTTGAATTATGCAAGTTGGGTGTTGATTTTTTAGAATTTTAAGCATTGAACTTGCATATGTGATTTTTTTTTAGTACTTTTGTGCGCTAAATTTGGGATATTGTCAAAATAGATGAATAATACGGTCAATACATATTACTTTTTAGGCATAGGTGGTATTGGGATGAGTGCCTTGGCGCGTTATTTTGTAGCGAAGGGGTATCGTGTGTTAGGGTATGATCGTACCGCATCGCCATTGACGCATCAGTTGGAGGCAGAAGGTATAGAGGTGCAGTATGATGACCAGTTGGATATTGTGAAGACATTGGACGTGGCTACTACCATCGTAGTTCGTACCCCTGCGGTACCGGATGGTACTCCTGTATATATGTACTTACGCGAGCGCGGGTTTCGTGTGATGAAACGTGCTGAGGTGCTAGGTCTCTTGACGCGTATGGAGCGTGCGTTGTGCGTGGCTGGTACGCATGGCAAGACCACGACTAGCACTATGCTAGCTCATTTGCTCTATGGTTCGCATCTGGGGTGTAACGCCTTTTTGGGTGGTATCTCCAATAATTATCATACCAATCTGTTGATAGATAACAAGAGTAATTATGTGGTGGTAGAGGCGGATGAATATGATCGGTCGTTCCATCACTTGACACCGTGTATGTCCGTGATAACTAGTATGGATCCGGATCACTTGGATATATATGGCACAGAGGAGAGTTACTATGAGAGTTTTGCTCACTATGCTTCTTTGGTGACGGATGCGTTGGTGTTGAAGAAGGGTGTGACGCTGAATAGAGAGGGGTTGAAAGCGAAGGTATATACCTATGCGGTGGAGGATGAAGCTGATTTTGCGGCGTATAATGTACGGTATAATGACGGGGTGATTGTGTTTGATTTTCACGCCATGGGTCAAGTGATAGAGAGTATGCGTTTGGGTGTGCCTGTATGGGTGAATGTGGAGAATAGTGTGGCGGCCCTGGCGATTGGGTATTTGTTGGGTTTGACCGAGCAGGAGTTGCGTGAGGGATTGGAGAGTTTTGCGGGTGTGTATCGCCGTTTTAATATGCATGTTCGGACATCTCGCGTGTGCTATATAGATGATTATGCTCACCATCCAGAGGAGTTGCGCGCCAGTATAGAGTCTGTTCGCCGATTGTATCCTGAGCGTCGTTTGTTGGTGGTATTTCAACCGCATCTCTATAGTCGTACGCGTGATTTTGCGGATGGTTTTGCACAGGTGTTGAGCGAAGCAGATGGGGTGTTGCTATTGCCGATTTATCCAGCGCGAGAGTTGCCGATAGAGGGTGTGACGAGCGAGTGGTTGCTCCAGATGATGCCGACAGATAAACTCCCAATGGCGCAGGTGGTGGAGAAAACGCAGTTGGTGGAGCGTGTGACGAATATTGTGGAGTTGTGGGCCGAACCTTGTGTAGTGATGACCCTGGGTGCAGGTGATATAGACCGTATGGTACAGGATATTAAACAAAACCTTAATAGAAATGAATAAAGTAACAAAAGTATTGTTGACCGTGGTGACAACGGTATGTTGTGCGGCGGTGTTGGTGGGAGGCATATGGTGCTCTCGCCAAGCAGATACATCCCTGTGTACGCAGGTGGATGTAGTGGTAGAAGACAGTGTGTCTCGTCAGTATGTAGATGCGATGGAGGTAGAGGGTTATCTCAAGGCGCGTGGTTGTTATGCGCTCTCCAAAGCGATGAGCGAGGTGGATTGTCATATGATAGAGCAGGCATTGCTCAAGCATGAGATGATTCGTACTGCTAGTTGCTACAAGACGCCTTTTGGGGCAGTGCGTATCAGAGTGACGCAGCGTGTGCCTGTGTTGTGCGTGAAGACGGCGGAGGGAAATTATCTGGTGGATACTGACAGACGCGTGATGCCCTATCGCTCGGGAATGAAACTGGATGTGCCAGTGTTTACGGGTGCAATCAGTAAATGTGCAGCTACGGAGGAATATTATGATTTTGTTCTGTGGTTGCAGGATAACTCTTATTGGGGCGAACGTATTCGCGATGTGTATGTGCGTAACCCCAAATTGGTGGTGTTGTCCCAAAAGGATTATTCCGCTAAGATTGTCTTGGGTAAACTAGAGGGTTATGAAGACAAGTTAGCCCGTCTTCGTAGTTTGTATAAGAAAGGTTTTGATGTGCTAGGTTATCCGGAATGCCGCGAGTTGGACTTGCGCTATGCAGGACAAGTGGTGAGGAGATAGTGTCGAATGTTGAAACTTTAGTGAGATGAAAAATAATATACAATCTTCTGTGTTGGTGGCTGTCGATATGGGCAGTCAGTCTTTCCGTGCCATGGCGGCAGAGGTGACTCCGTCGGGAGCTCTGCGTGTCTTAGGTGTGGAAGAGTCAAGCCAAAAATGTTGTGTTCATCGAGGTGTGGTAGAGAACACGAGCGATGCAGGATATATGCTTACGAGCGTGATAAAACTGTTGGGCAATCGTATTCGTAAGCAGGTAGGTAATGCTGCATTTGTATGCGCGGGTGGCCAATCGATGAAAGTGGTATCCGTATCCTCTAGTCGTGATCTGGGTTGTAAACGCGAAATAACTTCGGAACTACTCGCTAAAATGGAATGGGAGTGTAAGGAGAAAATTGAGAAAAAAAATCCAGATGTAGCGGTGCTGGATCTCATTCCTAGTCACTATCAACTAGATGGAGAGAAGCAAACTCATGAACCTACTTCGGATCAGCGTGCGGTGTTTATTACGTCACATTATAATGCCTTCTGGGGTAAAAAGGAACTGGCTGATAAGGTAGAAAAAACATTCCAACGCACGGCCTTGGTGCAGGAGAAGATGTATGTTCGTCCAGAGGTGCTGATGAATGCGTTGGCAACTGAGGAAGAGATGAATAATGGCTGTGCCGTGTTGGATTTAGGTGCACAGACCAGTACGCTGACGATCCATAAGGGTGGGGGATATTTGTATAACCAAGTAATTCCTCTAGGTGGTTATGATATCACTGAGGCAGTGGAGCAGTTGGGTATATCCCTGATGCAAGCCGAGCGCTTGAAATGCATCTACGGTGTGGCATCTGCGGATATGGTAAAAGTCAATCGTACTTATATCCTAACCACTCCAGAGGGCGAGAAAATATCGGTGAGTGCTGTTCAATTGGCGGAGGTGATCTCCTGCAAGTTGGCAGAGATATTGTCTCCACTGATGGAGGCTCTGAATAAGGAAGCGCAAGGCATAGAGGTCTTATATGTGACAGGTGGCGGTGCGATGTTGAAGGGAATAGTTGGGTATATCCAAGGTATGACTAGCGTGAAAGTGATGGGTGGTTCGCACGCCTCATGGTTGACGCCAGATACACCAGATGAGTATTGCATGCCGCAGTATGCATCCTTGGTGGGAACATTATTGCTGGGAGCGGAATATCGTAAGTCGCATCCGCAGGCTAATAATTATTCCGGAAACAGACCTTTGTTCGAAAAGATCAAGGAAGAAACCCTTAAATTATTTACCGATTCAGGTGCAGAGAGTAAAAAATAAATTGTAGAACAGGATTAACACAAAATATATGGATATTAGTAATACATTGTTAGAGGGTCTTGATATTCAGGAGTCTATAATCAAAGTAATGGGCGTAGGTGGCGGTGGCTGTAACGCGATCAACTATTTGTACAAACAGGGCATTCAGGATGTAACATTGTTGGTTTGTAATACCGACAAGATGAGCCTTGCGGGCAGTAGTGTGCCTAGCAAGTTGCAGATTGGTAATGGTTTGGGTGTTGGTGGAAAGCCTGAAAAAGCGAAACAATATGCCGAGGAAGATCGTGAGCGTATTCGTGAGGCACTCAATGATGGTACCAAGATGCTCTTTATTACCGCAGGTATGGGTGGAGGTACCGGTACGGGTGCTTCGCCAATAGTGGCAGAGGTGGCTAAGGAGATGGGAATCCTGACAGTGGGTATTGTGACTATTCCTTTTGCTTTTGAGGGTCCAAAGAAGATTCAGAAGGCGATGAATGGTGTGGCGGAGTTGGCAGAGCAAGTGGATGCTATTGTGGTGATCAATAATGAGAAGTTGCGTCAGATTTATTCGGATTTCAACTTGTTGAATGCTTTCTCTAAGTCGGATGATGTGGTAGCGAATGCGGCGCGTTCTATTGCGGAGATCATTACCAAACCAGGATATATCAACACGGACTTTACGGATGTATATAATACACTTATCGGTGGAGGTGCTTCTATTATTAGTGTAGGCACAGCGAGCGGTGAGAACCGTGTGGCCAATGCTATTCATGAGGCTTTGCATTCACCTCTGATCAATACCGATGTGAAGGGCGCAACGCGATTGTTGTTGCAGATATATTGCTCTACAGAGCACGCGATTATTATGTCTGAGATAGACCAGATACATGATTTTGTGCGTGAGGTAGGTGATGATGTGGAGGTACAATGGGGCGCTGCGGTTGATGAGGAATTGGGCGAGAAAGTACGTGTAACGATTATTGCTACCGGATACGAGGTGTCGGATATACCTAGTATCGAGAAGAAGACGGTGGATTCATCTATTAATAAGTATTACGGTGAAGCAGCTTCTGCGCCAGCAGAAAAATCTTCTATGGTGACTTTGACCATTGATCCCGTGGGAGAAACCGAATTAGTCGAAGAGCAAGTGCCTAACGCTCAACCTAAGACCGAGTTGGTGGATCTGCCAGAGTCTATGGAGGAGGCAGAGGAGATCGTGATTGATTTTGATGATGTAGCTGCGGATGGACAACGCAGTTTGTTCGGCGGTATTCCAGATTGGATGCGTGGTAAAAAACATTAAGGTAGTATGGGTATAGCACGCTTGCGACAATCGGTGTGGGAATTGTTGATTCCTACTTGTTGTATGGCGTGTGAATGTAAGTTATTGCAGGAGGAGCAGGTGGTCTGCTCTTCCTGCCTTGCTTCTATACCTCGTACGGAACATGCCATTATACAGGATAATGGTATTGATATGCTTTTTGCGGAGTTGATTAAGGAGATAGGTCGTCGTGTTCGTTATGAGAAGGGTGGAGCATGGGGATATTTTAACCGAGAGCGTGGTCAGATATTGCGCAATTTGATTGAGCGTGGCAAATATGGTACTCGATCTCAGGCGGATGTGTTCAGTTATTTAGGCGAGGTGGCTGCTCGTGAGTATATCGATTCGGATTTGTTTGATGATATAGATGTGTTGGTGCCTGTTCCTTTGCATCCTCGTCGATTGCGCGAGCGTGGGTTTAATCAAGCGGAGTGGATCTGCCGAGGGATGAGTAAGGTGCTGGGTATTCCGATAGATACGGAGCATTTGTACCGTGTGCGCAATAATGCGCATCAAGCACAGTCTAGTTTTGATAAGCGTTTGGCGAATACGGAGGATTTGTTTGCTATTCGTTATCCCGAGGAGTGGAAGGATAAGCATATCTTGTTGGTGGACGATGTGATCACCTCTGGGGCTACGATGCTATCTTGTATGCGTCAGTTGACCCCAATTAGAGGTTGCAGGGCTAGTGTCTTTGCCCTAGGTTGGGTACATGATTAGTTAATAATAGATAGTTAATGTTTTTATACTTGTATTATGCTTATACATACGTATCATACTCCTACCGATGATATTGTGATATCGGGTTTTATAGCCTTCTTACTCAATCAAGGTGATGCGTGGGATATTCGTTGTGTTAAATCGGATATGAACGATTATCATCAACAATATTACGCACGTATGGATGCTAAGGAGGCTCTGGTACAAGAACTTTTTTGCTGGGTAGATTTTGCGCTTGATGAGCGCTTGGAGTGTTTGCCTTCGCACGAAGATTTGGCTAAGGCGGGTATCGCTTACCTCTATAGTCAATGGCAGCAAATTTGGCAACCGCTGACCGATGAACAGAAACTATCTACAGCGATGGCTATCTATCTCAATGAGCAGAATTATCTATATAAGGTAGAGGATAGTCTGTTACTCTTTCGCAGTTCCCAACCCGACTACAAAGTGCTTATCCATGGTTTTCCGGCGCAACTGCTCACCTTTGCAGCTTGTACCACTGTAGAATCTATGATTGCATGCCAGCAGGTCGATGATATGGTACAGTGGGCAGATCTGATGCTGGGTTGGCTACGTCCTGAGCCTGCTATTATGATAGATCAGATCAAGATGGATATACCTGATGTCTATCGGTTGTACGAGGCATATGTGTCCAATAAGAAGGCGCAATGGGATGCAGCTAATCGTCGCCGATATGTGGTTGACCAACCCAAGGTACGTTATTTCATGAAGACACTCTTGCAACAGACTCGTGAGGAGTGTATGGAGGCAATGGATACATTATCGCAGTATCTCTTGCCCAAGCAGCAAGAGGCTCTTGCTCGTTATATGGATGAATGTCTTAACTATATCACAGATCACACTTCTACTCGCCGTAAGGTACGAAGCGATAAGATAGAGCAATATTTCTATGATGATATTACCAGCTACCGCAAGCAGTCGGCTTTACGCCTCATCAAACAGGCAGTGTTAGAAGAACATAATGCTGCTGCGGCTTTAGCACTAGCGGTAAAGCGGTTGCAGCGAGATGGTATCATGCGACCTGACATTCGTCCGCTGACGCAGTTTATCGCCATTGTGAATGCCACTTTCGGTTCGAACATTAAGCACGATACGTTCTCCAAACATTTTAGGTAAACAAAAACGCGGGTACATAATTGCGTACCTGCGTTTTTTGTTAGTATGGATGATATCCTATAATCCGAGTGGCATCCAATCTTCAATCACGTGACCCAAGATGCTATAGACTTTGTCGCCACGGATGATGAATATCTTGTTGTTGCGAAGTATTTTATATGTTTTGACTTCGTCACTTTGAGTATTCTCAATGACTGTGGTGACTTTATCTGTTGCATCATATTGAGCTGTGTATTCTGCGTAGGCTACTACAATGGTGATTTCTGGTTCCCAACCAGAGAAGGTATATACATATTGTTCATCTTCTGGTTTAGTAGGAATTTCACCAAAATACTCTGGCATTGCACCGTAATCAACCATTGTTGATTGTAAAACTTCGCCGTCCCAGTTGAGGAATATAATCTCATACTGGTTGAGAGTAGCTTCGTACTGAGCTGTGTAAGATTGATTTCCTGTTACTACACTCAACTCAGGACTCCAGCCGCTGAAGTTGTAAGTGTATTGTGCATCTGCATAGCGCTCTGGATTCGCACTAATGTAGTATGGATAATCACCATAATAATACCAACCTGATTGCAGCAATGTTCCGTCCCAGTTGTAGAAGGAAATTTCGTATTGGTTGAGAGTAGCTTCGTATTGAGCGTAATATGATAGGTGACCAGTTACCATACTCAACTCTGGACTCCAGCCGCTGAAGGTGTATGTGTATTGTGCATCAGCTTCACGGGTAGGTTCTGAGTTATAGTAGTTAGGCCATTCTCCGTAGTTCAACCACTCTGATTGTAGCAAAGTACCATCCCAGTTATAGAAGTTTATCTCATACTGATTGAGAGTAGCTTCGTATTGAGCGTAATATGATAGGTGACCAGTTACCATACTCAACTCTGGACTCCAGCCGCTGAAAGTGTATGTGTATTGTGCATCAGCTTCACGCCATAGTGCAGGTCCTTCGTAATTTGGCCATTCTCCATAGTTCACCATGCTTGATTGCAGCAAAGTACCATCCCAGTCGTAGAAGTTGATCTCGTATTGGTTGAGGGTTGACTCATATTGAGCGTAGTAGGCTTGATTGCCACTTACCCAATCAAGTTGTGGACTCCATCCTGTGAATGTATAGGTGTACTGTGCGTCTGCCTCACGCCATGGTTCGGAGTTGTAATATGTTGGCCACTCACCATAGTTCACCATGCTTGATTGCAGCAATGTGCCGTCCCAATTGTAGAAGTTAACCTCATATTTCATCAATATTTGTGTATATTGTGCGGTATAAGTAACATCGTCTGTTACCGCAGATAGTTCTGTACCCCAACCACAAAAGATGTATTCGTATAGCCTTCCGTCTATAAACTCATTGTTCCGATGCGGTACTTCGCCTAGATACTCTGGTACCTCACCTAAATTAACATAGCTAGATTGCAAGAGTGTTCCATCCCAGTCTACAAATTTTACCATACGCTTATTAGAAGGGGTGAAAATAAACTCAATGAATTCCGTCTTAGGGATAGTGATGGTCGTTTCTGTATTTGATACAACCACATCCTTATCGGTAAAAGATATTTCAGGTTGCTGCGAAAGGATAAAGGCAGTGTCTCCGCCAGCAGTTCTAACGACAAGCTGATACTTACTACTAGGTATAGCGTGGACTAATAAGAATAAACTTAAAAATAATATAGAAAATATTAATCGTTTCATACGAACCTGGTTTTGAAAGTTGTACATCAAAATAGTGTATAAGGATGGCTATTATTTGATATTGTATATCATTTTGCCATTTCTGTATTTTTTTGGTGCCATTTTCTCATTTTTGGATGGTAGAGAACGTTGGCAAGCCTCACGCCATGTCATTTGTTTGATTACTGGCGGATGCAATGGTACGAAGTTTTGTATCTCTCTGCGTGTAGGCATGCGCAATACATCTGATTTAGTTTTACGATTTCTAGCATCCCACTCCACAAACTTCTCGTAATCATATTCCCATTCATCACCGTATGCCAATTTATGAATACGGTAGTATATTGCTTCACGACTTGGAGCATTGAATCCACCTGTATTGTAACGCATGATACTATTTTCTGTAGGTCGCCAAACGCCTGTCCAATAGGTTAAACCACCTTCAAAAGCGCCTAATCCATCGTATTGATAACGCTCATCCAAGAGCAGTCGGCTCCAACGGATTTCAGCAGAATCGTTAGTAAAATCTATATTCTTCCACCAGCCCCAATTGGTTTGTTGCTCTTGGTGTAATGCAACGGTACTTTCTGGTACTGCACCATATTCTTCGTAGGCATATTCGTCTGCCAATTTTGCGAAGCCGTGACCCAATGCCTCGTGGTGGAGCAATTGCGCAAAGGTTGCCGCGTCACCACCCTTAGGGAAGTAAGAGATGGATAGACCTGTACCAAAATTATTCTCATTGAATGTAGGGTAATACATATAGCAGGTTCCTGCATATTTGTCAGAGTTCATGGCTACAATCACAATGGCATTATCCAATTTTTCGTATGGTACAGCTTGCGACGCATATTCGATCACGGCACCATCATTGCCTCCTACTTCTGTGCCTACTCCGAAGAACCCACCCAATGCAGTGGATGTTACATCGTATCCTTCACTCTTGGATACCACATTAACGTAATACACATTGAACATCTCTTTATAAGACTTATATGGCTCCTCTGTAAACAGATTGTCGTATAAGTATTTCATGTCCCTATGATAAGTGCTATCAGCTATTTGACGATCGGAGTATGCATCACCCATCAGTACAATATCAATACCATTACCCTTTGTAACCAATTGCAAAGTATCTACTAGCATATTATTAGAATAATCTGTTGAGATATATTCATCTCCTGGCAAGTTTTGGTCAAAAAACTCCTCTATCTCTGCAAATGGTTTATATTCTAAAATAGATGTTAGCACTACATTTTTAGTAGAGTCTACTATGGTAATATTAGGAAGAGCAGCCATAGCATACGGTTTATCCATTACCGCATGCCACGGTATCTGATATGTATCTAGCAACGCCTGCATCTGACTTTCATATCCAGACTGATTGAAATGAACTACATCTAGACCACGAGCGTGAAATCTATTGTACAAGCGATGCATATCATGAAATGAGTAAATAGCATTCGATACATAAGGAAACATTGCTACGTCAGACTCAAAAATGATAGTATATTTATTATTTTGATATATACTATCCGAATTTATGCTCTTACCTGACAGCTCTTTTGTATTAAATTGGGGTGCTGGAATCATTGCTGGCGTTAAAGTAAAATCATTGCCATCTATAACAGACGACCATATATTGTTCCATTTAGGATGGGTATATATTTCCTCAGGAATCTCACCAGATAGTTTATTCGAACTTAACATACACATCCACAATTCTTTATCAAGTAATTTTGCTAAACTCTTTGGCAACGATCCTGTTAAGTCTAAAGAACGCAGATTCAACCACTGAAGATTAACCAAATCTCCAATTTTCTCTGACAATTCACCCCCAATATAACAACTTTCTATTTCTAAATTTCTCAGATTAGTCAAAGTATAAATTTCATCAGGAATACCACCGCTTAGATTCAGGTTAAATAAATGTATATTGGTTAATTCTTTTAAATTACCTATTGATTTAGGTATAGTTCCATACATATAACTATCCCACTTGTTGTATAGAATAAGGCTTTTCAAGTTGGTTAACTTACCTATATTTTCTGGTATTTCACCTGATAGATTACATCCTTCTAGATGAAGAGTTTCAAGCGATTGTATATCAAATATTTCGTTTGGAATAGGAGATGGTTGTTGATTTATATCATAGTTCTCCATACCCTCACCCCACATATCAAACTCATTAACTTGTACGATAATACCTAACAAACCTTTAATCTTATAAATTGGTTGTAAATCCTCCAAGGTAATATATACGTTACTTCTTATATCTATGTGTCTTAATGACAAATCAGATATCTTGTTCGGCAATTTATCAACGTCCGTATTTTCTATGACTAGATGTGTTAAATATTCAAGATTACATATATCATCTGGCATATCTACTCGTGGTCCGATATCTCGTTTGTCAACTATATAAAGATAGTCCACAAAACCATTTCGCGTACGAACTCCCCACCACTCACTCAATGGCTTGTCAGAACACCAATTTTCATTATACTCCCAATTATCTCCATCTAGTGCTTTGTATATCGCAATCAATGCTTCGCGTTCGCGTTTATGCTGACCTTCGATAGAATCCAGAAAAGTCACATGTAGCGACGAGTCAGCCTTGAAGGCATAGGTTGTGTCTTCTAATGCTAAATAGAACGAATCCTTCGTGTTGGAGTAATACATGTCTTTCAGATCCTCGATAGGCACTGTACGACTTCCGTCAACAAAATCGACACTAACCATATCAGATAGCGCAAAACTCGCTGCACTGATAAATAAGATTGTAATCAGAAGTAATGTCTTTCTCATAATGATGTATTTTGCGTAAATATTAATCGTGTTTTTCTATTGTTTACAAAGTATATTGTTATTGAAGCGGCAAAGGTACAAAAAATATTGGAGAAATGCAAGAAAATGGCGATTTTTTCGCCATTTTCTGTTTAAAGGACGCACCGATGGCGCTGTTTAGAGGCATGAGAAGATAGCATATCTACACTCTACACTTTACACCCTACACCTTACACCAACTCACGCCACACTTTCGCTCGAACATAACAATCAAACTTGATGTAAATCTTTCGCTTGCCTGTGCGTCGGTCAACAAGAGCATCTGGCTCAGCCTTCTTCAACTGTGCTTGCCAACGCTCTTGCCACAAAGCGCGTTGCTCAGGATCATCCAAAATTTGCTTGGTCTTCGCGCAAGCTTCCTTCCAACGATCTAGCTTCAGTTTCTCAGCACCCTCTGCGGGTTTCTTTTTCCAGTCACGAGGGTGCTGAACGACGTACACTTCTTGTTTCATTTCAGCAATGACCCTTCCTTGATCATCGCGTGCCACTTTCTTACGAAAAACGGTCTTGTCTTTTTGATTCAATTTGCCCTCTATTTTTGCTACAGGGGCGATAAATGTTACTTCTGCCATATGATAAAATCTTTGATTGTACTATGTGATTACTATATGATAACTATGTGATTACTATATGATTCAGAGCACATCCTTATACCATCCATCTGCTAGAATGACTAGTATAACTAGTGCCACTATCCTTATCTTTGTAATGATTCAACGATTGCGATTTCTGCGATTTCTGCGAAAAGTGCGAATTTCAAAAATCGCACAATTCGCAGTTTGCGCACCATCTTTTTATGCTCCGATTTTTCGATACTTGCCTTGTTCTACTCTTTGAATATCATTGGATTGCGTATATTTTGTCAACCATCTTTTCATAGTGTCAACACTAATCCCAAGGACTTGAGCCTGCTTTACGGCGTCTTGCTTGGTAAAGTCCGCAGGAAGCATCTCGAAGAACTGTTTTTGGATTAAAGTATGACCAATTTCGCCAGGAGCGGCGTCCTTGTTCTCAGGCAACATCTGGAACATCATTGCGGAATGCATCAACAACTTGTGACCAATCAAGATCATCGTCTCAAAGTCATCCTCCGAACATACCATGCGCTCGGGAAGCGGTTTGGAGGTATCAAGGCGCAATCCCGTGAGAATCATACCTATACGCTTCATAATCACAGGCATACGCTTGAGGATGGAATCAAACTCATTGCCAAAGGCATGGCGTTGCGTTTCATACATGGCACGGAACATACGGGTGATGGTTTTGCGTTGGGCGTCCGTCAGATAGAAGTAGCAACTGTGTTTCGCCTTGCACATCCAACCATAACGCTGGCTCAACTCACGCCCTAACTGCTCATACAAGGCAATCTCTTGAGGAACAGCATCCTCTGCTTCATCTAGCCAAACACGGTCATCAAAGTCTTGCGTCTGCTTGATTACATAACAAGCGAAACGGCTCATCAAACCATTCTCTCAGCTCTTAATCAGAGGCTTAAGCTGGTTGTACGTACCTGAGATTAAGACAGCAAAGTGTGGGTCAGGGATCTCAATGAGCTCTTCTTGATTCTTGCGAAGCTTGCTGATGGTCTCGTGCTCAAACATACAACGGAGTACATCGGAGAAACCGCCTGTCGTGCTGCCAAGGGCTTTGCTGAGGGTGTCAATCTCCGTAGCCATCATGATGCCTCGTCCCTTGAGCATCTGCAAGTAGCTCATGAGAGCAGCAGAGGAGGTGTTGGCGGGCAGGAAGATAAACTCACTATGCTCATTCTCAATGCCTTGCAGCAGTTGTTTTGCATAGTTCATGATACCTTTGCCCGAAGCCGCAGGAGCCAAAACCATGGTCATAAGTTCGGGACCATAGACATGGTGCGGAAAGCCGTGGTACATACGCATAGCGGGCAAGGCGTAGGCGTAATTGGTTAATAATGAAAGCAATAGCATGTCACGCATCTCGCCCTCTGGGGCAATGCTGATGGCTTTCTCAACTTGCCAAGGGAGTTGACCTTGGCGCAAATGACTGGTGATGAGGGTGTCTGCACCCTCGGAAGGAATGAGTTTTTCCATAGTAAAAAGTTAGTTAAAAGTTAATAATTAATAGTTAATGATTTTTTTTTATTTTTGTAGGCATCAAGGATGCCGTATTTTTGTTTCCTAAATAATTCTCGAATTGTCATAAATTGACGACATTATTGACACGAATTCGTTATATATTTAAAATTTTTATTATCTTTGCAGTCGATTTACATCTAAAGTATGGAATAAGACCGACGAATTGTTAGCGTTTTACGCCGTTTAAGACGTTATGTCCCCATACTTTATACATCCAAAAGCTGGATAGTTCGTTGGGCAATGACCCCGTATTTGTAACGATAGTGTTCAGATGTATATGATGTTTATCAATTGCAGTTAATCAACAAATTGTAACAATTATGATGTACATTGGTATTGACGTAAGCAAGGATTCGTTCGTAGCAGCTTATCCTAGAAAGAATGGTTACACAACCATGACTTTCAAGAATGACACCAAAGGAGTGCGTAGTTTTATCACCTCACTTCCAGAAGATTGCCATTGCGTGATGGAAGCAACAGGTAACTATAGCATGTTATTGCTTTATCTCCTTCAGCAAGCAGGCATCCCAACTAGCATGGAGAATCCACAAAAGATTAAACATTTCTCTCGTGCTATGATGACTGTCACCAAGACTGACGAGATAGATGCTAAGCTCATTGCAATGTATGGCGAGAAAATGACTCCAGAGCCATACAAGATACCGGCAGAGAGCATTCTTTTGCTAAAGCAAAAACGT
>JBGVEC010000052.1:0-3075 GCA_045119815.1 Paludibacteraceae bacterium
CAAACGAGTTGCGGGGATTATTGTAGGTATAACCCAACTATGTGGCTAACGCAATAACCTTACTTCACGGCTTGACCTACCATATTGAATGTTTCACCATTGCGGATAATCAATAGTTGACCATTCTTCAATACTTTCTCCGCAGCAGTTAGCTCTGTAGCTACATTCTCTACTCCTGCACCGATAGGGGTACCATCATATACGATATGTACAGATACGCCGTATGAGTTATACGCATTCACTTCTAGGTGCATATATCCGTTCTTATCCTTGCTCACTTCTACCGTACCACCTACTATGAGCCAAAGTGGTACAACCAGCGAACCATCCTCCAGTTTCTCTGCATAGAATGAAGGCCATACACCATTGCCTTGCACTCCAGGATTGGCTTGCACTGTACCGTAATCTTCGCTATAATCTATCGTATAAGTGCCAACAGGTATAATGGTTTCTTCATCAGCATCTGCTACATAGAAGAAGAAGGCTGCACCATCCGATCCGTCTGCAGCTGTGAGCTCCAGATAGATATAGTCGTTTTGCGCTGTTTGGTCATCTATCGTCACATTATCCTCGGTGGTATATGTACGATCAACTTCCAATCCTGGCTCGTCATAATCCAAATGAGTATTATACTCCGATGTCATCTTGATATGGTAGTAGATGGCATTTGAGCAAATCACTTTAGCTTCTGCTGTAATGACGCCATCAGGAGTATGCGTCACCACCAGTGTACCTTTCTCCACTGTATAAGGTCGCATTTCTTTAGAAGAATACACATAGGTATCTCCGCCCATAAAGTCGTATTGTCCTTCACCAAACTGACCAAATAAGCCATCGTTGACAAAGGTACCTGCTACCTCATCGGTGATAGGCGTCAAGGAAACAAACCATTCTTCGTCTGGTGTGTAGGCCGATAAAGTATAATAGCCATAATCAAGCGCATTGCTGAAGTTGACTGGCATCTCAATCTCTACGGTATCTACTGGTGTTGGTACAGTGTACCAGAACTCAATGTCGTATTGCACGGCATCCCAACTGATGATACTTGCATCAATCACCGTGGTATCTCCTCTTTGTAGGAGCGTACCCTGAATATCCGCGACTTGAATACCATGTCCCTCTTCCAAATCATACAACTCAGAATACTCCATCAATACGTTCTCCATACCGAAGGTTTCGCCCAATCCTATTCCATAAATGGTCATTGATGCGGCATAATCATACTCTGGGTCCTCGTGTAGCAACTGAATCATACCCAATTGATCAGGTCTGTAGGTAGCTATAGCAGACTTGTCAAAGTTCACTTTCACTGTCTTAGTTGGAGTTGGTACCACGTATTTCATATCAATCGAATACCACTTATAATCCCCTCCATATGCTTCAATATATGCTTCCCAACCATTCTCTCCATCCACCAAGGTCAATGTAGCTTGGATAGCTGCCTGCTCAATCCATGTCTTTTTATCAGCTATGACTAGCGCTACATTCTTGTATACACCAGCTTCAGCGCGATCAGCTTCATAAAAAACATCCACATGGTATAAATCCGACGAACCACTTACCATCATGTAGCCATAATTGCTCAACGACTCATCAATATCCAAGTTCACACATGATACATGCACCGTATCCGACACAGCAGGCAGCGGCGCTATCATCGACACGCGATGCAATACTGTATCCTGATTGTAGAACTGCAATTCAGCGTGATAACCCAAAGAGCCATCAGCTAGAAACTCGCCTACTATCTCCATCTGCGCTTGCAGCATCTTTTGCTCTACTCCTTTGTAAGTGATTCGTGTCATACCCGCCTCAAAATCCTGATGCGTATAGAATCCATCTACCACATCGGATTTCACACCCAAAAGGATATCCATGTCTGCATTATTGCCGTCCAAGAGATAGCCATTGTCGTACATAGTCAAGGTAGCATTATTAATCTTATTATCTACTGTAGATTTAGGAGTATAGAAACTATGTACCGCGTGGAGCTGATAGGTATTGTCTTCGCTATCCAAAATGGTAGCATCCAATATAATCTGCTTGAGGTATGTACCCACTTGCTTCTCAGAAATGGTCATCGTCACATCCTGAAAATATATCTCATAGAATGTGTCGTCTGAGGAATACCATCCCCATGTCCAGTCCCAACTGATATCATCAAAGCTATAAGTGCCTGTAAAAGTATCCTCCAAACCAAACCAACATAGGCGGAAAGTATATCCTTGTGCCTCTAATGCAATATACCATTCGCTAGTCTCAGGGTCGTATTCTGGCCCTACCAAAAATCCATCACCATTGAGGGTAATAACCTCAGCTTTCGCCTCTCGCTTGAGTGGCATAGCACATGATGCTGCAGGATGACGGCGCACCTCTGATGCATCAGCAGATAATGGACGAACTACTTTCTTTTGCACATCGGTCAATTGACTCATTGCAGCCGTTGGCTTAGTATTCAACACTTGCTCTTTTTGTGGGAGCATTGTTGGAGAGGTAGCGAACATGCCGGCTCCTACCATCATTGCCATGAGAAGGGTAAAAATCTTCTTCATACAGACCTATTTTTTTACTTCACTTGTGCACCAAGTGCGTTATAAACTTTGCCGTTACGGATAATGAGGAGTTGACCATCTACGATCTGCTTCTCTGTATCCACCACACTGGTACCTATATTCTCAATACCAGTAGATGCCAAGTCATATACGATATGTACTGGAATATCGCATGAGTTGAGTGCGTTGATCTCGAGAGCCAATTCACCTGCCTCATTCTTATATACTACAACCTCGCCACTTACGAAGAAGTAAAATGGTTCGAGCAACCAACCTTCCATATAGCCAGCATAGTAGGATGGCATCACATTGCCTTCCCAATCCATACCCGTACTTGCGAGTACAGTGCCATCAAACCCAGTGCTATTAATAGGATAAGTATCCAATGCAATCACATTCTCTGCATCTGCTTCGCTTGCTACAAAATACAGCGCAGTAATGTCACCCGCTACTTCATCTATGATCTGTACTGAAATTAATCCGTTGTCTGCTGTAAAATCGTTGATCATCATGGTGGCGTTGG
>JBGVEC010000053.1:0-2011 GCA_045119815.1 Paludibacteraceae bacterium
CTCGGCAGGGAGTCCTGGTTCGCCGAGCTCCATGTGGATGAACTCCACGCCCGTGGCGCGTTCGATGTCTTTGACTACGCCCACGAGTTGGCGGATAGAGGAAGCGCCAAGTTCCTTGGCGTTGCGCAGACCAAAATCGATGCAAGTTTGGTCCACGAGTTGTTTATTCAACGGAAAGCTCATGTTGTTTGTTATATTTCCCACTGATTACACTGATTTTCACTGAGGTATCATGGAATCCGTGAGCATCCGTGAGATCCGTGGGAAGGATGTGTTTCCCACTGATTACACTGATTTACACTGAGGTATCATGGAATCCGTGTTGATCAGAGAAATCCGTGGGAGGGGGTTATTCTTGGTCTGTTTTTAAATGGCCATTGACTTTATTCCATATAGATTTTTGTATATCAGCAGTATTGAAATTAACCAATATACCCCGATGTAATCCTGTTAATTTCAAATATGTCAATATCTGCTTATGAAATAAATCACGCATATCTGTAACTGATTTAATTTCAATGATTATCGTTTTTTCAACTAACAAATCTAATCTAAGAGGGGTTGACAATATAAAATTATCTACCTCAATAGGAACTTCCACCTGTCGTTCTACAAAAAGTCCTCTTTTAGAAAGATAATAGATTAAAACTTCTTCATATACAGACTCTAACAAACCTGGACCTAGGGTGTTATATGTATCGTATATGGCACCTCTTATTTGGTAAGTTATTTCATCTTCATGCATAAATATTGTTATTATTTCCCACTGATTACACTGATTAGCACTGACGTATCTAGAATCCGTGGACATCCGTGAGATCCGTGGGAGATTAATCATTTTTTGGTTTGCTTAAGGTGTCGTTTGAGGGTTTGGATGCATTCGCGGCGAGCGATGATAACAGAAGTGCCGTTGTATGCTACCTCCTCGCGGAGCACCTGCTTGATCTCCTCCATGTTTTTGGGCAATGGCACTACCACGCGCACATGCTCTGGCTCTACGCCCAAACCGAGACAAATGGCCTCCAAACGACCCGTTCCCGCAGAGTCCTGACCTCCGGTCATACCCGTGGTGAGGTTGTCCGAAACCAATACCACTACATTGGACTTGCAGTTGACGCAGTCCAACAATCCTGTCATACCCGAGTGGGTAAAGGTTGAGTCGCCTATCACGGCAAACGATGGGAACTGTCCTGCATCCGCCGCACCCTTGGCCATGGTTATACTAGCACCCATCTCCACGCACGCGTGGATCGCATGGAAAGGCGCTAAAGCGCCTAAGGTATAACAACCGATATCGCCGAAGATCTTCGCACCTTCGTGTTCAGCCGCCACCTCATTGAGCGCCGCATACATATCGCGGTGACCACAACCTTGACAGAGTGCCGGTGGACGACCGACTACTAGTTCAGGTATTGGCAATGGGCTATTGGACGCTTCGCTATTGGATAAGGCGAGGGCGACACTATCAGGGGTAAGTTCGCCCATGCGAGGGAGATCGCCTGTGAGACGGCCTTTGACTGCCACAGAAGATGGAACCAAACCACGGATGAGTTCTTCTACCACAGGTTGGCCCTCTTCCATGACCAGAATCTCCTCAGCTCCATCGGCAACCATTTGATCAATGAGTGCTTTAGGCAAAGGATATTGGGTTATTTTAAGGATGGACGCTTCTATTCCAGATTCTGGAGTCTGGTTTCCTGATATAGTCTCCATGAGGTAGTTGTATGCAATACCTGTGGTGAGAATAGCTTTTTTAGGGTTAGCACCTTTGGTATAAGAATTGAAGTGCGACTGCTCGCTGGTGCTGATGAAATCATCCTGTGCCTCAACGAGTTCGGCGTAGTTCTTGCGCGCATAGGCAGGCAGGAGAATAAAGTGTTGCACGTTCTCGGGAGCCGCGATGGAGTTTTGTTCGCGAGGGGTGTCAATGAGTTCGACCACCGCGCGCGAGTGCGCCATGCGGGTAGTAACGCGCATAAGTATAGGTGTCTTGAGTGCCTCGGAGAGGTCG
>JBGVEC010000054.1:0-7563 GCA_045119815.1 Paludibacteraceae bacterium
AAATGCACTCGCCACTGCACTCGCTTCTTGTACAGTACGTGCTTCTAGCGATATGCTAAATAAGCACAAAATTCCTATGATGAGGGTATAAATTTTGTTCATAGTTTTTTTACATTAATCCAAAGATTACTCTTTTGAGAAAATTAGTCTGCAAAGTTACAACTTTTTTTTGAAATATGCAAGATTGCAGCGAAAAATCGCAAAAATCCTCCCTGTTTGCTTCTAGTATTCTACGGGTTCATGACGGGTTCATGACGGGATGGTTCTGATGGAGTACACAAAGAGAGAGGGCACTCCGGTGGGAGCACCCTCTCTTTATCTGGACTCTAAACATTAAACAATAAACTATAAACTATAGCGTCAGCGTCCTATAGCCCATTATCTCAAGAGATACTTGTTACCATTTTGGATGATGATACCGCGGTAGTTGGCATCTACTTGGCGACCCAGAAGATCATACATAGGAGCAGTTATATCTAACTCCCAACGTACATTCTCTACACTAGTTGGAGTAGATTCCCAGATTGCATATACCGTGCCTTTCCAGCCTATAGGCAATACGGTGAGTGCCTCGCCTGTGCCTTGGGCGTTGTCATACCAACCGATGAACGTATCGCCGTCCTTGATTGGAGTTGGAATGGTGTATTCCTCAGCAATATAGCGTGGAAGGATAATCTCCTCACCGTATACTTTTTGGTATGCTTTGCCCCAAGACTCTGGTTTACCAGCGGTGAAGAAGTCTGCGTTGTACGAACCTGCTGCACCGCATTGGAAGAAGGCTGTCAAACTATAGCGCCATTGTACTTCGCTGGATACGGTCATACTCTCCTTGGCAGATACCTCTTTGATATAAGCTGCCAACCATGCCCACTCACAGTCTGCATCGTTCATCATGATTGTGATATCTACGCCATAGTTAGACTTACCATTCCAGAAGAAGTTAGACACATTGCCACCACCTACGGAGTATGCACTCAAATTAACAGAAGCGCCATAGTATTTGTTGTAATCAGATTTGAACTTAGTAAAGAGTTCTTCGTTGGTTGGCACTACTGCTGGGTCTGGGAATTTTCCGCCGTTGAGTACCCATATCACCTCTGCCTCGATCTCTTTCCAGATAGCATAGAGTGTACCTTGCCATCCCGCAGGGATGGTAGTGAGTGCTTCGCCTGTACCCTCTGCATTATCATACCAACCTACAAATTCGTGGAAGTCCTTGGTTGGGATAGGTAATGTGTAGGTAGATGTTACGTGGTTAGGCAATGACTCTTCGCCACCTTCTATAGTACCACCATTGAGTTCCCAAACAATCTCAGTATTGAGGAATACTTGGGTATAAGATGTCTTGTCTGCATTCACCACGATAGTCTCGGTGTGCTTTTGATAACCCTCTTTCTCGACGGTGATAGTGTAGGTACCTGGCTCAAGGTTCTCATATACGAACACGCCGTTGTAGTTATTATCTGTAGTATAGTAATCTTGGTTGGTCAAACGGCGCTTCACATAGTGATAGCAGTCGGTTTTGATAATATTGCCATTAGCATCCTTTAATTGCACTTTAGCACCGTTGATTGGGTAATAAATGTCATTACCTTGGCGATAAGTGTAGTATGCTTGGTTGATCTCTTTTTTAGCGTCACGCACATAACCCATGATATAACCTTTTTTCTCAGCAGAGAGTTTGAACCATGCCGCGATACCGCGGTAGTTGCGTAGGCCGTCTTGGCGACACCAATCTGGGTTCAATGCACGGTGGCAAGCTGGTTGGTAGGTGTGGAAGTAGGTTTCCATCAAGTAACCTGGTACACCGTGGCGGAGAACACCATAGTAGCCCTTGTATGCTACACCATCATAGTAATTGGTTAGATACTCGCCCCAAAAAGATACATCCGCATAGAGTCCTGGTGAGTTGAGTGACCAAGCAGAGTTGTACTCCATCTTTTGGTGATGAATATCAAAAGTATATGGCCATGCTGCGTTCGACATGTCAATGCTACCTTCTGAGTAGTCATTGCCTGTTTCTCCGCGATACCAGTATGATGGGTAGTTAGCTGGTTTCTTGCCATCTGCACCTGTAGGACCGGCATTAGAGTGGATAGACACAAACATATCTGCACCTGAGTATTGTGCTTCGGTAGCAATCACGGTAAGACCTTTGTCGTACTCACCGCCGTTCTCGCCGCCACTAGCGCGACGTGACATTTGTACTTGTACACCTGCAGCTTTAAGTTTCTCCTCTAGGTAGAGACACTTCCAGAGGTTGGTGTTTGACTCGTAGAATCCGAGTGTATCTACTAGTCCGCCTTGTCCAGGTAGTTCTGGATAAGGGATAGTAGGCATAGGACGGCAGTCGCCTGTCCATGATCCGTGACCTGGATTGATATATACTTTGATAGCACTTGCTGACATCACCAATGTGCAGAGTGCGATTATAGATAAAATAAGCTTTTTCATATTCCTTGCCTTTAAACTTTAAACTATAAACATTAGACCACTGCGTTGTTAGATATTAGACCACTTTGTTGTTAGATGTTAGACCTTGGAATCTAACAGCCGCTGAGCGGCGATCTAACAGGCGTAGCCGGTCTGACTTCTAACAGCGACAGAGTCGCGGTCTGTTATTATCTCACACTCATCAAATATGTTTTACCGTTGATAGTGGTGAAAGCAATCTTGCCGTTTGTTGCTACAGGATCCATTGCTATCATATCTGGCGATGTGAGCACTTGCACTTTGCCGTCCAAGGTATAAGCCACAATAGATGACGCGGTGATATAGTGTCCATTATCCTTGTCGTTCATGGCTACGAGTGTATGGTTGTTGTACCATTTAGCCGCATGACAATCTTTGCTAACGAGGGTGTTGTCGCTACCGTCGAGGTTGCATACATAGCAACCTTTGCCGCCTAAGTAGTAGCACACCTTGGTTTGGTCTGGAGAGAGGGATGTCCAGATGTAAATCTTGTTGTCTGTGCCAAATGGCGCAAGCAAGGTGCGCTCACCATTGCGCTCTACGTACATGATACCGTCTTCATTGAGTAGGGTTACTGATTCTTTTTCAGCTACACGTTTGCTAACCGCAGCCAATGTGTTGTTCGCAATATTGGCACAAACGTTTTTCTCCAATGTCTCTTGTCCAAGACGATAGGTGCGCTCTGTGAATGCGACTTGGTTTCCATCCTTGCTAATCTTCACATCAAAACCAGCATTCTCGGCCTGACTGAGGGTGGTCATTGTACCAGATTGGATGTCATAATGTTGTAGTCCTTTGGTAGAACCTGTAGTCATCAACAGGTAGTTACCTTTAGGACTGATACCTGCCACCTTAGCATCGTCGTAGGACGCTGCTGGTAGCTGTTCTAAAGAGAGCACTTGAAAGATCTGTGCACTCGCTAGCATGCTCGTCAAGCATGCTGCCAAAAGAAGAAATGTTTTTTTTATATAATATAGAATTTTGGTGTTGTTCTAACGATGTCAATAATATAGGGATTTATATACCAGTTGACACTTACATGAGACTCATTGAGCGCGGCAGAGAGTTGATTGCCGCGCAATGTTGTTGAAACAAGTTGTTGATGTTGTTGATTAAAATAATTCTTGTTGTTTTTAGTTGTGGTGTCAACATGTACATAGTCCCCTATCTCTATCCGTGAAATCTATGGGAACCGATCGCCCTTCGCTCATCACCCATAGGCACTTCGTGCCGTCCCATAGCCAACGCTATTGCACGCGCGCACCCGTAATAGTATAGGTAACGCCATTGCGGATAATGTAGATGTTGCCATTTTGCATTATCTTGATAGCTGCGGCTCCTTGTTGTGGAGTTTCGATATCATCTATCCCAGCTGGCGCGTTGTTCACGCGGATGATACTCCGTGCGCTAGGTGATACATCTTTTGGAACAGTGAAATAAAGTCGCAATCCCAACATCTCGCCTTGCGTAGTCACTTTTGCCAAGCGATTATCTGCCACCAAAATAAGGGTATTATCATATTCAGGGTTTACAGGCAACATCGTTGGTGCTAATACTCCTTCTACGGAGACTTGATAGGCGTCTGTACGTGCTTTAGGAGTTGCTGGTTTGCGCATCAATGCTGCCCAGAAATGCATACGGACGGTAATTTCATTTTCTGGTTTGATCAAGAATGGTTTATATGGATCTAGGATTTCAAACTGGTCTTCTTGAGCATACTCATGGAAATTGAATGCAATAACCTCTTCGCCTCCGATAGTTTCAATCTCAGCACCTTCGTAAACGAGTATACTAGTGGTTGCTGGGTTGAGCAATGGGTTTCCATTGTCATCCACTACTTGATTGAGGAAATAAGTCTTTCCATCGATAGTTTTATCCATCTTTGGGTCGCCATTGATACCAAAAGGCAAGAACATAGTGTTATAGGTGCCGCCTATGAGTTTGCGTTCGACATCCACTTTGCGTGATAGCCCTGTTCGAGTAATTTCTTCAGCATTGCATATAACCATCTCTACGTTATTATTTACCTTAGGGCTGATAGGTTGTTCATTAGCATCCAAAGCAGCAGGATCAGAGTCCACGTATCCTTCGTATAGACACAGCTCCAACCAGCGTCCCCAGAGATGGTTCTTGTAGTCATCGTTCGCAGAACTATAAGCATCAGGGTCTGCTTTGGTGCCCTCCGTAAAGATATATCCTTTTTCATTGCCGTAGTACCAACCGCCAAAGACATAATTTTTACGTTTGATTTTAGGCAATGCCTCATTATCTATCATATATTCAGGGAATGTGGCATTCCACCATGCGTTGTACCAACCTGCTGCAGGATCTCCGTTTGGTTTAGGAAGACCAAGGTTTCTAAAATCAGCCGTTCCTTCGGTTTTGCTAACACCTGAGTTTAGGGTGTAAGTCAATACGTTCGTGTGGTTGAAGAACGCTGCCACCGTCTTGCGCCACTCTAACTCATTGGTGATACGGAAGTGGCCAAGGTCATGATATTCTTCAGGGATAATATTCTTCCATACACTATGCTTGCCCGCAGTAGAGAAGTCAGCTGAAGCTGGCCATGTTGTTTGCTGCCTTTGTAGGAAAAATGCTGCTACGGCATATGCCCACGCTCTACGGTTGCTATAGTTATTCTGTATATTAGCGTTAGTGTATTCTGTTGATATCTCCTGGTTTAACGATACCGCTCCAGACGTGTTATTTTGAGTAGTCATAATATACGTCTTCAACCATTGCCACTCCGGTTTTTCAAAAAGAGCATTCAAAATAGATGCATCGCTCGAACCATCATCATTCACAAAAATTGTTTCAGAGTCGTTTGGTTTAGATGAATACAAAGCTCCTTTTCCACATATCTTTGCAAAATCCATAGTTTCCAACGCTCCCAAATGTGTCAATCCTGTTGCTTCCTTGAAAGATGTCCACAATGGGGCATTGGAATCCAGTGTCTCGTTCTCCTTCTCCAAGACTTCGGTTATATAGTCTCCTAACCAGCGCCAAGGTGACTTTGGATGTGTCATAAAATCCTTTAGGCGTCCATCTCGGAAACCATCTTTCTCTTTGTCAGCAGCCAAGGAGAAGGTAAAACCGAAAGCACCTGTCATAGGTTGATAACTTTTTGCTCCACTAGAAACTTTTTCTCCCAAGATATCTCGATTTTGATAAAACGCATTATAATCCTCCATAAACAACTCCCACAAATCTTCGTTGGTAACGTCGTAATATGGATAAGGGTGCCAAGTGACATGGGTAGCTAGCTCCCATTTAGCATATAACGATCCCTCCCAACCTGCAGGGATAGATACTATAGCATCGCCGGTAACACTTGCATTATCATACCAACCCGCGAACTTATATCCTTCTTTGCGCATAGCAAAGGCAGTAGGTAAGTAATATTCTTCAGCCACGGTTAGAGGCAATTCTTCGTGCCCTGTATATACACCGCCGTTGAGCACCCATTTGATAGGAGAGTCCCATTGGGCATACACGGTACCTTTATACCCGACGGATAGGGTAGTGACCTCTGCTCCATTATCATCTTTCCAACCTAAGAACCTATATTCACTTGGGTGATAGATTCTTGGGTTAGAACTTGCGGTAGGGAGTGTAAATGGTTCATCTATAAAATCTGGCAAAGTGTACAAACTCGTTTCAGGGTCAGCTGACGTAGTGTGTGCAGCATCCCATGCGGCTTTCCATGCCGCAGGTTGACCTGCGGTGGTGAAATCAATTCCTGTAGCACCATTTTTTCCTGCTTCAGCATTGAAAAATGCGTGTACAGCCCAACGCCAAGCATATTCAGTAGTCAATGCAGCTTTCCCTTGTGCAGATACAACGCTAGAAATATAATCTCCCAACCATTTATATTCTGAGTTTGCATTCGTCATAATATTGGCTGATGCGTCAATATTACTAGACCAAAACGAAGCTACATTTTCAATTGTAGTTAACTCGGAACGAGGCCATGTACATGCTCCAGCAGCAGTTGCAGGGTCTGCACTTCCTGCTGGATAATACTCATTAAAATATTTCTTAAACGATGTCCACAATTCTGCGTTCGTAGGTTGTGGTTTTACATTCGTATTGCTATGTGCTGCGAGGTAAGCGGGGCCCCATGCAGAAGGTTGACCTGCGGTGGAGAAATTGGCAGAAACAGGATATGAAGAGTGCTGAGATTGCAAAAAGAATGCAGCTACAGCGTATTTCCACGCATTGCCAGACAAATCTTCTGGCAAATCCGTCTGTACCCCCAATATATAAGTTTTCAACCAAATCCACTCGTTTCTAGCAAGCATTTCTTTCGCTAATGCATCAGTCAACTTATTACAAATAATACGGCATGCACATTGATTATTTCCATCATTATGCGGTTTGCCTGAACCTGCTGCCGTAATCTCAGCCAAAGTACCTAATGTTGTTATGCTAGCATCCTTTTTAAATTGTATCCACAACTCCTCATTCGTTGGTACTGTAATTTGAGCTTCATATTCCACTACACCTCCATTGAGTACATAGGTTACATCTGGGCCGTATTCGGCAGGGGCGTGCTCTACGGCATAGCGGTCGTATGCACGAACGGCTACATTATGCGTTGTGATATCGAACGAGTTAGGCAAAGCAAACGACTTGCCATATACCACGCCTTGAAGATAATAAGACTCTTCTATTGCCTGATTGACATGCACATTCTTTGGATAGATATACACCGTAAAACGCTCTGCATCATCGTGTTGCCATGTTAATGTGTTGCCACTTATGCGCAAAGTGTTAGGGGCAGCCAATGTCTCTGTTGACTTCCACGCCATCGGTGGAACGAGGGCTTTGTGTTGGTAGTGACTTGCATGCAGTTGCTCGCATAAAGTAGAGTCAAGCGTACCGCACACATATTCACCCTTAGCGTTTTTTAGATTCAAATAAAATCTAGTACTAAAAAATACAGATCCTGAATAGCCATGAGTTAATTTCTTTTGATTATAACCGACTTGAGTGCGCATTTCATTAGCACCCCATTGATGGCTATCATACACGCGATCAGCGGAATGACTTGGGTAGAACTGTACAACTTGGTCGCCAGGTAACTCTTTT
>JBGVEC010000055.1:0-6224 GCA_045119815.1 Paludibacteraceae bacterium
GATTGACGTATGGCTTTGCGTAGTGCATTCACTTGGGTGCGACGCAGGCGACTAGCAGTTGTTAGTTTGCGGTTGAGCGAACTTTCTTGCCAAGAGTTGCTAGTAAGCGAGTCGAGACTCAAATCTTCCTTGGTTAATCTAAAACTCTCTAAGTGGTTAATCATTAGTCGAATCGTGTCTTTCCCTACTACTACGTCACATTGGCTACTGATATTACTTTTTGATTCAAAACGAATTGTCTGTTTGTTGACCAAAGGATAGCGTGAGAATACTACATTGCCAAATTGGCGTTTGTTGTTATATAGTTTGAAATCGTAATAGGTATATGGGTATTGGCTTATTGCCTCGCGTAGTTTGGGAAGAGTGAGGCGGTTCTCGTTTTTATATACCAGCACCTCTTGCAGGCATACGATATCTGCATCTTGCGCATTGATATAGCGTAGCATCGCCATCTTGGTTTTCATGTTTTTGCTTACCGCCATACCTTGTGTGTTATAGGTCATCACTTTCAAGCTGTGATCAAACTTCTCTTTGGGCTTACGAATACGATGCGAGAACAATGAATAAATAACCCAGAGGAATAACAAGGCTAGTATAATCGCTATTATTTTTGTGATTTTTCTCATTGACTTTTCACTTTTCTACAGTTTCACTGATTATCCACGGATATGTTGGTATATCTTAATTCCTTGCCGCGGCAGGGAGTTGATTGCCGCGGAATGTTGTTGGAATAAGTTGTCTAAGTTGTTGGTATATTTGTTCCTTTGTCTTTTAAAAACCCTATTTTGTTTTGCCCACCAATGCAACGAGTTGCATTCATTTGGGCAAAGACAAAAAATGATATTCGATTTTTTGTAATTTTATAGCGTAGCGTATTTTTGTTACCTAAAAATAATTTTGAATAATTTTCTATAATTTTTTATAATTTTTGGAGCAAAATCATCCGTGAAATATCCGTGTCATCCGTGGGAGCAAAAATAATTTTCAATTTTTAGGTTCTAATGTCACCAATGGAATTAACATCTCTTCTAGCGATATACCACCATGTTGGAAGGTATTGCGATAGAATTGCGCATAGTAGTTGAAGTTATTGGGGTACGCAAAGAAGTCGCTGCCCGAACAGAACATATAGCTACTGCTCACATTGGGCGTAGGTAGCCCCACTTGCTTAGGGCGTGTGATGTCAAAACAGTTCTTTGCACTGCAATTCAATGCCTTACCCACCTTGTAACGCAAGTTCGTATTGGTGTTCTTATCGCCAATAATCTGTATGGGATTCGTCACGCGTGTAGTACCATGATCGGTCGTGAGTACCACTTTATACCCCAACGAAGCAATCTTCTTGAACATCTCCGCCGTAGGCGAGTGCTTAAACCAACTCAATGTCAAACTGCGATAAGCCGCCTCGTCATTCGCCAACTCACGCATCATCTTGCTGTCAGTACGCGAGTGAGAGAGCATATCTATAAAATTGATAATCGCTATATTCAGCGGGGTCTTCAGCCCCTTAAATTGGCGGGTGATCTTCTCGCAGAAGTCACTCTCGTTAATCTTGTAATAAGTATAATCGTAGCGCTTACGATAGCGGTCCAATAGGGTTTGGATCAGTGCTTCTTCGTTGTTGTTCTTGCTTTCCTCTTCATCTTCGTCTATCCACAAGTTAGGGTACATCTCTTGTATCTGCGCGGGCATCAGGCCTGAGAAGATCGCATTGCGGGCATATTGCGTAGCAGTAGGGAGAATAGAGGTATACATCTGCTCCTCTTTGACGCTAAACCACTCCGATAAGAGCGGTTGGATGGTCTTCCATTGATCGTAGCGGAAGTTGTCAATCACAATCATAAACACTTTCTCGCCTGCGTCTAGCAATGGAAAGACGATATTCTTCATCAAGTCGTGCGACATCAATGGTCGCTTAGCGTTGGGAGCAAACCAACCCTCATAGTTCTTGCTTATCCACTTGGCAAACTGCTTGTTAGCCTCCTCTCGTTGCATGCGCAGCATTTGGTGCATAGCGGAGTCGATATTGTCCAATTCGATCTCCCATTTAGTCAGGGTACGCTCAATAGCCATCCACTCTTCAATCGTGCTCGCGGTATCAATCATATAGGTGATATCCGAGAACTCTTGACGATAGGTGGTGTTGGTGTGTTCTTCTACTATCTCGCGTTGATGAATATGCTTCTTGAGGCAGAGTAGTATCTGACTCGGATTGACGGGTTTGATCAGGTAGTCGGCTATTTTTTGTCCGATAGCTTGCTCCATGATGTGTTCTTCTTCGGACTTAGTGATCATCACTACGGGTAGGGTAGGATGTAGCTCTTTGATTTCTTGCAGCACCTCTAATCCTGATAGTCCAGGCATGTTCTCATCTAGAAATACGATATCAAAACTATCGGTATTACATATGTCTATCGCGTCTTGTCCGCTATTGACTGCGGTGACGTAATAACCTTTCTCTTCTAGATAAATAATGTAAGGTTTTAGCAGATGAATCTCATCATCCACCCATAGAATTTTGGTTTGGTTCATAGTTTTTCCTTTTGTTATCTCCCACGGATCTCACTGATTATCCACGGATTAATATTGATAAATTATCTTTTTGTTTTGCGCACCAATGCAACGAGTTGCATTCATTTGGGCAAAAATAAAAAATAACAATTGATTTTTTAGGGCACTTCTATAAATTGCTTTATGAAGATTTTGAGGTTTATATTGAGCAGATAGTAGTGCGGAGTGAGTGAGCTATGCGAGCATAGCGATTGAGCGACAATCTGCTAGATGCCAATAGAAAACCAAAAGATCATAAAAGTGCTTAATGTATACGTTATTTAATGCTTACGAGTAAACGTGCAATTTAAAGAAGAGCCCGTCATTTTTATAGCGTAGCGTATTTTTGTTACCTAAAAATAATTTTGAATAATTTTCTATAATATTTTATAATTTTTGGATAGAAGTTAATAATTGCTTTTAATTATTCTTCAAAATCTATCCGTGTACTATCCGTGTCATCCGTGGGCGTTAAAATAATTTTTGGAGCAAATACCATCACATAGTTGTCTGATATGCTCTCCATTTGTTTATTAGGTTTTGTATATCTTCGGGCCATTGGCTATCGAAGTTCATCTCTTCTCCGGTTCGAGGATGCTTAAATCCCAATGTCTTGGCATGTAGCACTTGTCGTGGACAGAGTGCAAAACAGTTTTGGATATACTGTTTGTATTTCTGTGTAGGCACTCCTTTGAGTATCTCCATGCCGCCGTATTTCTCGTCCGCAAAAAGCGGATGTCCTATGCTTTTCATATGCACACGTATCTGGTGGGTGCGTCCTGTTTCTAGGCGACACTCTACGAGTGTCACATACGGATAACGCTCCAATACGCGCCAATGAGTGATCGCTTCTTTGGCGTTAGGGTTTTCGGCAATATCCCATATGCGATAGATGGTGCGGTCGCGATTATCGCGTGCCAATGCGCCCTCTACGGTACCTGCGTCCTCGCTAAACGTTCCCCATACGAGAGCGTTGTAGGTACGACGGGTTGTGTGCTCAAAAAACTGCATACCCAGATTTGTTTTCGCTTCGGGGGTCTTAGCAATGAGCAGTAGTCCGCTGGTGTCTTTGTCTATGCGGTGAACAAGACCAATATTAGGATTGTTGATGTCCAATTTTCCTTGAAAATAGTACGCTAGGGCATTGAGTAAAGTGTGTTCATAGTTGCCGTGTCCAGGGTGTACCACCATGCCTGCGGGTTTGTTGATCACCAACACGTCGTCATCTTCATATACGACGTCTAGTGGGATATTTTCAGGATGAATCGTATAGTCGTGAGGTTCGTGGTCCAATAGCACTTGGATCACGTCATAGGGTTTAACCTTGTAGTTGCTGCTCACGGGCTTACCATTCACCCATATATGCCCGGCATCAGCAGCATTCTGGATGCGGTTGCGTGAGGTACCTGCCATATGCTGCGTAAGAAATTTATCCACACGCAGTAGCGCTTGACCTTTGTCCACTTCGCATCGCCAACGCTCCCACACTTCGTCTTGTTCTATGTTTTGTATATTGTCTTCGTTCATAATCTTCTACCCATAACCTTTAGCCTTTCACCTCTCGCCTCTCGCCTATTGCCTATAGCCCATAGCCCCTCCGTGGCGTCCTAGAAAAACTCCTCCTCGTCCTCAATATTATCCGCTGTTACGGTCTTTTCTATATCAGTAGAGAGTTTGAAATTGACCGTTGTACCTTCCACAACAACTGTGCCACTAACTGGCTCCTGCGAATATACGATATATTGTTCTTGCGTCTCTTCGGTAGGCTCTACGTCATATTCCACTCGTCCCACGCTCAGCGAGTGTCCCATCAGCCACGAACGTGCTTCTGTGAGCGACTTGCCGACGATCGACGGTACAGTCACTTGTTGAATACCAGGACCTTTGCCCACGTGTAGGTTCACCACGGTACCTTCAGGCACTTGAGTGCCTGCTGGGATAGGAGTGTCTTCGGTGCGTATATCCAAAACAAGATCTTTGTATGTCGATGGTTCATAGATGATTTCGCCTAGTTCTAGTCCCAATGCCTTGAGGGTGGACTCGGCCTGTCTCAAACTCAAATCGCGCAACTCAGGCATGATGACAGGACGACGAAAACGCGCATTCTGAATCGCATAGACGGTTCTGCCTTGTTTCACTTTCGAACCTGCCTTTGGATTTTGCTCAAGCAGCGTACCAAGAGGTGTTTTCTGCGAGTAGGTAGAGTCTATAATCGCCAATTGAAGTCCCTCGGCGCCTAATGTTATTTGCGCTTCTTCTACATATAACCCAGTGATATCAGGCACGGATATTTCTACTCCGTGGTTCGTGTAATGGCGTAGCCAAAGCAACAAGGCTACAAAACCAACGAGTACAATCACTATAGCAATCACCAGATTGAGAACTATTTTTCCTACTTTTGTCTGAAAAAAACGATCTTTTTTTGCCATTTTTGCTATTATTTTGTTAAAAATCTAGAAAATCGTCTGCAAAAGTACAATTTTTTTTGCATATATCCAAAAAATATACTACTTTTGCACCGAATTTGTTAAATATCCGATATGCGATATTAACTATTAATTATTAATTATCAACTTTTAAGTCGTATGAAAAAGATTTTGTTGACTGCTGTTGTAGCTGTTGCTCTTGTAGCTTGCTGCTGCAAGAAAGCTGACCAAGGCGAGTGCGCTAAAGAGGCTTGCTGCCCAAAAACTGAGTGTGTAGAGAAGAAAGAGTGCTGCAAGGCTGATTCTTGCTGCCAAAAACCTGACTCTTGCTGCCAAAAAGCTGAGTGCCCTAAAGCAGATTCTTGCTGCGTGAAGGCTGAGTGCCCAGCTCAAGCTGCTGAGTAATTGAGGCATCTGATATCCAACAAAGGCGTGGTTCTCCCACGCCTTTGTTTTAGTTTGTAAAATTGTTTCAAAATTATTTTGGTAATAATTGATGTCTTAACTCTTATCTCCCACGGATTTCACTGATTATCCACGGATTTGGGTATCCCAAAATTATAAAAAATTGTAATAAATTGTCCCAAAATTTCATGAATTGTCTTTATTGTTGACATATCTTAATTCCTTGCCGCGGCAGGATGTTGATTGCCGCGGAAGTTGTTGGATTAAGTTGTCTAAGTTGTTGGTATATTTGTTTCTTTGTCTTTTAAAAACCCTATTTTGTTTTGCCCACCAATGCAACGAGTTGCATTCATTTGGGCAAAAACAAAAAAATAACAATTGATTTTTTGTAATTTTTATAGCGTAGCGTATTTTTGTTACCTAAAAATAATTTTGAATAATTTTCTATAATATTTTATAATTTTTGGTGCGCATCCCCTTGAAACCAGTCTTACGAATCATTTTACTCATCGCGGGCGTCATTGCTGTCGTGCTTGGCACGATAGGTATCTTTGTGCCTGGATTGCCTACAACGCCTTTGGTGTTGTTAGCATCTTGGTGTTTTTACCGTTCATCCTCTCGTTTGCAGACATGGTTGTTGCAATCATTTTTGGGCAAATACATCCGCGAGTACCAGGCCAAGGGTGGTCTCACTACGCGCAAGCGCGTGTACATTATCGTATTGATGGCTACGATGGTGGCTATCTCTACTATTTTCTTTATCTCCTCTCTCCCCGTTCGTATCATTGTCTGGTCTGCTGGTCTTATCGGCTGCCTCGTCGTCGGCTTCATCGTACCCCAAGC
>JBGVEC010000056.1:0-1543 GCA_045119815.1 Paludibacteraceae bacterium
TGATGTGCGCCCCTTTTGTTGGACGGTTTAACTTCCGTTGTTGATTTTGTGGTCGTGGCACTCAGCAGGCGGAGCAGCCCTTGGGCTGAGCTGCGCAGCTTGCTGAGAACCGCTGGCTGGCGTATTTGCCAGCGGTGGTGCCTTGCTACACGTTATCTTTAACTTGCTTTGGCTTGATGCTGTAACCGATACTGAACCGGACTTTTACCACCAAGCTTTAGCTTTATTCTATCTTCATTATAGTACTTCAAGTATGTCTCAAGCTTTTCTCTGAAGTGATCTATAGACTCGAATTTCTGCAAATATAGCAATTCAGACTTAAGGATACCAAAGAAGTTCTCCATCACAGCATTATCCAGACAGTTGCCTTTCCTGGACATACTCTGGGTTATCTTGTTCTCCTTCAGCAACTCCTGATATCTTTTGTGCTGATATTGCCACCCCTGATCTGAATGTAATATGGCATTGCTGTTATTGCCAATCATATCAAGTGCCTTATTTATCATCTCCATAACCATATCAAGTACAGGACGTTCGTAGATGGTATAGCTTATCAGTTCGCCATTGTATAGATCCAATATTGGAGAAAGATAGAGTTTTCTGCCAAATAACGAGAACTCAGTCACGTCTGTAACCAGCTTTATGTAAGGTGCTTCTGCATAGAAGTTTCGCTCGAGAAGGTTAGGAGCAAGCTTGCCGACCTCTCCTTTATAAGAGCGATACTTCTTGATCCTCACCTCGCACTTCAGGCCAAGCTCTTTCATAAGTTTGCGGACTGTCTTTCCGTTTACAACGTATCCTTGATTACGAAGTTCCGCTTGTATCCTGCGATAACCATAGCGGCCTTCATTCTGATGATATATCTCGCATATAAGTTGGCGTTCAATCGCCCACCTGTCACGCTTAGCATCCTTATTATAATAGAATGTGGAACGCGGCATCGCCTTGATCTTCAGCATCAAATCAAGGCTGTGATTCGGCCTTAGTTCTTGGATGATTCCTGCCCATTCGCGCGTTGTTGGGCCCTCTTTGCCTCGACTAAGGCCTTGGCTTTTTTTAGCATTGCATTCTCCGCTTCAAGCCATTCGTTCCTGCGACGTAGTTCCGTCAATTCATCAATTTCAGATTGGCTGTATACCTTCTTTTTTATCATTGTCTCACTCTTACCTTTACGCTTTAAGCCATCTGGACCTAAAGTTCGGTATGCTTTTAACCATGTCGTTAGATTACGCTGAGGAACAAGGTACTTTACAGATGACTGCTTCAAAGATAAGTGGTTTTGTACAATATCTTCAACAATAGCCAATTTCTTTTCATATCCTAAATGTTCCTTTCCTTGCCTTGTGCGCAAAGACTCTTCCCCTCTAGCTTGATATAATGCATACCAGTAATGAAGGGTCGCCATTGTAATATGGAGTTCTCTACATATTTGGGTGGGTTGAATACCCGAATCACGCATCAAGACTGCGCGAACTTTAAGTTGATACTTGTCATCTTTCATAATATTCGATGTTGTGTCCAACTTTTGGGGCGCAGTTCAAAA
>JBGVEC010000057.1:0-2451 GCA_045119815.1 Paludibacteraceae bacterium
GATTGTGTTTCTTCAGGCTCGACATTACGTTCTGTGCCTTTGTCTCTTGCAATCACTTGGTTCATATTGGAGTTGTTGCCAATTAACATCAAGGCTAGCATTGTTCCTGCAAGCTTACCCAAGAAGCCACCTCTGCCAAAAACCAAATAAGCAGCAGCTACTAGTCCAGCCAGACTTAGTCCTGAAACATTGCCTTTACCTAGGTTGCTGAAGAAATTCTTGAACATATCGATACCATTACCACTGAAGAGACCCTGAAAGAAGTTGGTCATGCCACTCCATTTTGAATTCATGTCTCCCATAGCAGTGTTCATCGTTTCGATTGCCTCTCCAGCCTTTTCCTTCAATGCTTTAACATCACTAGCTGTTTCTGCTATTGCGTCCGATGCATCAGAGCCTACAACGGCATCACTAACGATGCGTACAACACTTTTGTCCGTGGTCAGCTTTTCCCAACCGACATAACCTACTGCTCCACCTATGGCTGCTGTTTTGACTGCTTGCCCTGCACCTCTCAGCGTTCTACTAGGTTGTAGCAGGGCTTGACCAGCAGAACGCCCTGTGGCTTTTACTGCCTGGCCTCCATATTTCAATAATGAACTCCAAAAACTCATATCTATAAATTTTATGGTCTTACATTTCTACCTATCTGTTTCCACCGTCTTTTAGCATCCTCAATAATCTGTGTCTTGTCGGCCATTGGGCGTGTACCTTCACTGATTTCCAGCCACACATCATTCATGGAGGTGTATTTAACCGCTATGGTGAGCCGTTTGAGCTTCTTGTTCATCACCTGAAGCTTGGGACGTATATTGAAGACTATCTCCAAACGTTGCTGTTCGGTCATCTTATTCTTGCTCAAACAGACCGTCCGAATATCATTGACAATCTCCACGCTGTTCAGGATAACTTCCCGATAGATTTTGTTCCTGTTCGTGGAGAGTGCAACAGCCAATGCGTTGGTAGTATTCTTTTCTAATTGCTGTATCAGTCCACCCATGTTCTCGGTAAGCAGCGTTATCTCGTGATAAAAACCGTATATCTGTGCTGCATAACAAAGAATCGAACGAAAAGAGTCAAGGTAGGTATTGAACTCCCTCTGCAAGTCGGCTGTTGCTTCAACTTCTTCCTTTGTCCATAGATGTCCGGTGGTTTGCATCATCATAGCCAGCTCCTGATTCTTGAGGGTCTTTTCTGCCTTTTCGGTATAGAGAAGTATCATACCTGCTAGAACTGGGTCATTCTGTGCCTTTATGCTATTGATGCTGAGTAACAACATCATGACAAAAATCACTCTCTTCATAGGCTATCAATTCCTTGAATACATGGCTGCTCTTCTCCAACGGTCCAAAGCTCTGTTAGCAATCATTCCATTGTTCTTATTTATCATACCTTCAGTGGCATTATCCCATACATCCATTAACGTGTAGTATCTGATACTGAGGTATAACATATTCAACTTGTCAGAAAAGCAGGCAAGACGGTCATTCAATGCCCAGAGGGTCTTTGAACGCTCTGCTCCATTCAACATGTTGTCTGTTCCTCCTTTAGCCACTGCATCATTGAGCATCGTGAAAACTGAAATCAGCTCTGTTGCTGTCTCAATATAAAGATTGTTCATGCTCATGGTTGCGACGATACCCTGTGGGTTATTCTGTATGGCTTTTCTAAGTTTTCCCAGCGTAATGAATATGCGTACTCCATCGTTGTATAGATGAGTACATGCCTTAAGTGATGAAGCATACCCACTTGCAGTCTTCAGATAGGCATTGTACTTCTTTTCCCACTCATGCATTTTGGTAAATTCGGCTGCTATGGTATTCTGAAGAACAGCGGTCTTGGTCTGACCATTGATCTGTTTCTCAATCTCAGAGTTAAGAAGCTCATTACCCTCGGCTAAAGCCATCCATTCAAGTGGATTGGATGCCGCAATCTGGGCCTTTGCATGGGTTACGCAAAAGAGACAGATGATAATCAGTATCTTATCTATTGGTAATTTCATAAACTCCTCGTCTTTTCTTATTTGATTCAACACCTTGGCGAATAATCGAAATAATCTCCTTAGAGGCTCGTATACCTTGCATCTCCAGTCGTGGGGTTTGCCTGTCCATAGAGAAAACAGTAACAGACTTGAGCGAAAGCAACTGCTGCATAAAACTCTGATGTTCATAGAAATCTACAATTCGATAGAGTTCCATGTAATGCACTTTTCGTTGGAATATGCCATATTCAAAAATCAGTTGTTCCTCACCGATATGGTATCGTATTCTACGCAAATAGGCATATCTGTAGATTAACATCATGAGTAAACAGATAGATATGCCTAACACTAAACTGGATAAGGGATTACCCTCAATACCTGAATACACCAAACCCAATGGACAGAGCATCAGGTATGGAAGTTCATTAATGATGAACTGTATCGGGTTGGGGGTAATGCTTAATATGTTT